>NZ_JBHYZP010000066.1:0-22206 GCF_042752355.1 Streptomyces sp. NPDC059255 | reverse complement strand
GGCTGCGCAAGCCCGACAAGGGGCAGCTCTTCGCCCTGCTCGCGCTGGTCGTCAGCGCGGCCACCTTCATCGGCAATGTCAGCCTGGGCCGCAGCGCGATCGCGCCGGGCCGCCCCGGTGTGGCCCTGGCCGGGGCCGCGCTCTGCGTGCTCGCCGCCGTTCTGCTCGGCTTCGCCGCCGACCTCACCGTCGTCGGGCACCTCAAGCACGCGCGGGACCAGCAGACCGCCTACGACGCCCTGCGCGAGCAACTCGCCGAGGGAACCGCCCCGGTGGGGCAGCTCGGCGGGGACGGAAAGCGGCTCCCGCCGGGCGCGCCCGTCGCCCTGCTGGACATCCCGGCGCTCGGCGTCCACGAGGTCGTCGGCGAGGGCACCACCTCCGGCGTCCTGATGTCGGGCCCCGGCCACCGCCGCGACACCGTGCTGCCCGGCCAGGCCGGCACCTCGGTGATCATGGGCAGGCAGTGGGCGTACGGGGGTCCCTTCACCGCCCTCGACCGCATCCCCGGCGGCGCCACCATCACGGTGACGACCGGTCAGGGCAAGGCGGAGTACCGGGTCACCGGTGTCCGGCGGGCCGGCGACGAACTGCCCGCGCCGGGCGACGCCCGGAGCCAGGGGCGGCTCACCCTGATCACCGCCGTCGGTCCCCCGTACACACCGTCCGGGGTGCTGCGGGTCGACGCCGAACTGACCACCCCCGTACAGCCCAGCCCGCCGCGCACGATTCGGGCCGGCTGGATCGGCTCGGCGGAGGAGACGCTGCAGGGGGACGGCGGCGCCTGGCTCGCCGTTTTCCTCTGGACCCAGGGCCTGTTCCTGGCCGCGCTGCTCGCCGCCTGGGCCGCCCGCGTCTGGGGCCGCTGGCAGACCTGGATCTGCGCCGTGCCCGTACTGCTGGTCCTGGGGCTGTCCGTCTCCGGTGCCGCCACTCGTCTTCTGCCCAACCTGCTATGAAGGAACAGGAGTTGCAGCCGTTATGGCCACTTCGCCGACCGATCCCGCCGACACCGTCGCGCTGCCCGCCGCCATGGGCCGCGGCGGCGCCGCCACGCTCCTGGCCGACGGCGTCTCCGCGTGGTTCGGTGACCACAAGGTGCTCGACCGGGTCTCGCTGACCATGCCCGCGCAGCGGGTCACGGCTCTGATCGGCCCCTCGGGGTGCGGCAAGTCGACCTTCCTGCGCATCCTCAACCGGATGCACGAGTTGATCCCGTCCGCCGCTCTCGCCGGGCGCGTGACCCTCGACGGGGCGGACATCTACGACCGCGGGCGGCGTATCACCCACGCGCGCCGGCAGATCGGCATGGTCTTCCAGAAGCCCAACCCGTTTCCCGCCATGTCCCTCTACGACAATGTCCTGGCCGGGCTCAGACTCAACGGCATCAAGGCGAACCGGGACGGCAAGGACGACCTGGTCGAGGAGTGCCTCACCAAGGCAGGTCTGTGGCGTGAGGTCAAGGACAGGCTGCGCCAGCCCGGAGGCGCGCTCTCCGGCGGCCAGCAGCAGCGGCTGTGCATCGCGCGCTCGCTCGCCGTACGGCCCCGGGTCCTGCTGATGGACGAGCCGTGCTCGGCGCTCGACCCGACGTCGACGCGGCGCGTCGAGGAGACCATCGCCGAACTGAGGACGGAGGTCACGATCGTCATCGTCACGCACAACATGCAGCAGGCGGCCCGGGTCTCCGACTCCTGCGCCTTCTTCCTCGCCGAGCAGGGCACACCGGGCGTGATCGTCGAGCACGGGGACACCGACGCGATGTTCAACGCGCCCCAGGACACGAGGACGGCCGACTACGTCAACGGCAGGTTCGGGTGAGGCGTGGGCGGACGCCCGGGGCCCGGCCCCGGACGCGTACCGGTACCCGTACCCGGGCCCGCTGCCGGCTGGTGACCGGCGCGCTGGCGTCGGTCCTCGCCGTCCTCACGGCGTGCGGAACGGCGCCCGGCACCGGAGCGCACGCGGGCCCGGTCACGGGTGCGGAGGCGGGTACGGGGCCGGGCCCGACGCCGTACGAGGACACCGCCTCCGCGTCGGCCCTGCCCAGGCCGGCGCCCCCGACGAAGGTCCCCGGCGCGCCGGAACCGGAACGGCCCTCACCCCGGCGGCCCGGCCCCACGGATCTCCCGGATCCGACGGAGCCCGCCGCTTCCCCGGGGCGGCCCGGCCCGGGGAGGCCCACGGAACAGACCGCCGGTCAGGAGCCGTCGATGAAGCCGGCGGGCCCCGCGCCCGGGGACGCCGCCCGTACCGCCCCCGGCCCGGACCTCTCCCGTACCACCGGCCCCTCCGCCGCACGGAAGCCCCCCGCCACCGGCGTCCGGCCGGGCCCCGGGAAGGGCCCCGGGAAGGGCTCCGGGAAGGGCTCCGGGAAGGGCCCCGGGAAGGGCTCCGTGCCCACGATCCGTATCGGTTCCTGGTCCGCGCCCATCGCCCGGGGCGGTCAGGAGGAGGTCGACGCGTGCCGGAACGCGGTCCAGTGGGCCGGGCCGGACTTCGGCGCGGAGAACGGCTACCAGATGCGCACCATCGTGCTCGTCGGCCACGACTTCTGCGGCTTCGACCGCTTCGCCACCCTCCCCGTGGGCAGCGAGGTCACCATCGAGACGCCTCGCGGGACCCGGACCTACCAGGTCTACGCCACCTACATCTCCCCGGGCCGCGGCACCCCCGCCGCCGGACTGTACTGGGGCGACCTCACCCTCCAGTCGTGCGTGGGCCCCGACACGGGCTTCAGCTATCTGACGCGAGTCTGAGCGCCTCGGCGGGGCACAGCGCCATCGCGTCAGATGCCCGCCGCCTCCGCCAGCTCCCGCTTCAGGGCCGCCAGCAGTTCCGCCGCCGTCGTACGGGCCATCGGCAGCGCCGGCGCGTCGGCGACCGGGATCACCGCCTCCAGGTAGCACTTGAGCTTGGGTTCCGTGCCGCTCGGGCGGACGATGACGCGCGCCCGGTACGCGCCGTCCAGGTGGTAGCGCAGGCCGTCCGTCGGCGGGAGCGTGTCCGTGCCGGCGGACAGGTCCTCGGTGGTGGTGACGCGCAGGCCCGCCAGCCCGGCCGGCGGGTGCTCGCGCAGCCGGCGCATGGCGTCGGCGATCAGCGACAGGTCCTGGACGCGGACGGAGAGCTGGTCCGTGGCGTGCAGGCCGTGGGTGACGGCCAGGTCGTCCAGCAGGTCCGTGAGGGTACGGCCCGACTCCTTCAGCTCCGAGGCCAGTTCGGCCACCAGCAGCGCCGCCGTGATGCCGTCCTTGTCCCGTACGCCGTCGGGGTCGACGCAGTAGCCGAGCGCCTCCTCGTACCCGTACCGCAGCCCCTCGGCGCGTGCGATCCACTTGAAGCCGGTCAGCGTCTCCTCGTACCCCAGCCCCGCCGCCGCGGCGATCCGGCCGAGGAGGGAGGACGAGACGATCGACGCGGCGAACGTGCCCGTCGCGCCCTTCGCGACGAGGTGTGCGGCGAGCAGCGCGCCGACCTCGTCGCCGCTCAGCATCAGCCACCCCGCCTCGGCCGTCGCGTCGGGGACGGCCACGGCGCAGCGGTCCGCGTCCGGGTCGTTGGCGATGATCAGGTCGGGCCGGACCCGGCGCGCGGTCGCGAAGGCCAGGTCCATCGCCCCCGGCTCCTCCGGGTTCGGGAACGCGACCGTCGGGAAGGCCGGATCGGGCTCGGCCTGCTCCGGTACGGGGACGGGCGCGGGGAAGCCGGCGCGGGCGAAGGCCGCCAGGAGCGTCTCCGTACCGACGCCGTGCAGCGCCGTGTGGACGGTGCGCGCGGTGCGCGGGGAACCGGGAGTGAGGACCGCGTCCGTACGGGCCAGATACGCGGCCAGGATCTCGTCGCCGAGGACGTCCCAGCCGGACTCCGGGCGGGCCACCGTGTCCAGCGCGCCGACCGCGGCGATCCGGGCGGCGATCTCCGTGTCGGCGGGCGGCACGATCTGTGAGCCACCCGAGTCGCCGCCGAGGTAGACCTTGTAGCCGTTGTCCCTGGGCGGGTTGTGGCTCGCGGTGACCTCCACTCCGGCGACGGCGCCGAGGTGCCGTACGGCGAAGGCCAGCACGGGTGTGGGCAGCGGCCGGGGCAGCAGGGCGGCGCGCAGCCCCGCGCCGGTCATCACGGCCACGGTGTCCCGGGCGAAGTCGGCTGACTTGTAGCGGGCGTCGTACCCGACGACCACCAGGCCGTCCCCGTCCCCCCGCGCCGTCAGATACGCGGCGAGGCCGGCCGCGGCGCGGATGACCACGGCGCGGTTCATCCGCATCGGCCCGGCGCCCAGTTCGCCGCGGAGCCCGGCCGTACCGAACTGGAGCGTCCCCGCGAACCGTTCCGCCAGGGCGTCGAGATCCCCGGCGTCGGCGCCCTTGATGAGTTCGCCCAGCTCCGCCCGGGTCTCGCCGTCGGGGTCCTCGGCCTGCCAGATCTTGGCGCGGACGAGGAGGTCCTGGTGCGCGGGGTCCTGCCGCGCGGGGTCCTGGGGCGCGTTCTGGTGCATGGGCCAGCTCCTGCGTGGTGGTGGCGAGTGGCGACGGCGGTGGGAGGCGGGGACGTGCGGGACGGGGATGCTCACGCGAGAGGTGAGAGGTGGAACTCCGGGCGGCCCGGGGTGGGCGTCAGACGCGGTCCAGTACCTGTGCCAGCAGCGCGCCCATCTGGGTGGCCGAGTCGCGGCCCGCCTGGAGGACCTCCTCGTGGTTGAGGGGAGCGCCGGAGATGCCCGCCGCCAGGTTGGTGACCAGGGAGATGCCGAGGACCTCGGCGCCCGCCTCGCGGGCCGCGATGGCCTCCAGGACGGTGGACATGCCGACGAGGTCGCCGCCCATCGTGCGGACCATGTTGATCTCGGCGGGGGTCTCGTAGTGGGGGCCGGTGAACTGGACGTACACCCCCTCCTCCAGCTCCGGGTCGATCTCCTTGCACAGCGCGCGCAGCCGCGGCGAGTACAGGTCCGTCAGGTCCACGAAGTTCGCGCCGACGATCGGGGAGACGGCCGTCAGGTTGATGTGGTCGCTGATCAGCACGGGCTGGCCGGGGCGCATGCCCTCACGCAGACCGCCGCAGCCGTTGGTCAGGACGACCGTCTTGCAGCCCGCGGCGACGGCCGTACGGACCCCGTGCGCGACGGAGGCGACGCCGCGGCCCTCGTAGTAGTGCGTACGGCCGAGGAAGACCAGGGCGCGCTTCTCGGCGATCCGGTACGAGCGGATCCGGCCGCCGTGGCCCGGGACGGCCGGCGGCGGGAAGCCGGGCAGCTCGGTCACGGGGAACTCCGCCTCGGGAGCGCCGAGCGCTTCGACGGCCGGTGCCCAGCCGGAACCCATCACCAGAGCGACGTCATGGGTCTCGGCACCGGTCAGCTCGCGCAGCCGGGCGGCGGCGGCGTCGGCGGTGGCAAGAGGGTCGGCGGGTCCTTCGGCGTTGGCCGGGATAACAGATGCGTTCACGCGGATGAGGGTAGCCGGTCATGCCCTACGCGCGTAGATGTATTGAGCACGGTCTCCGGATCGTTGTGTTGCCGTTTCCGGCGAAAGGAGACGAAAGGGCCGGGCGAAGGGGGATTCGGGGCTCTTTCAGGGCAGGTGCGGGGGTGAGGTTGGCCGGATCTGCCCCGTAGATCTGTCCCGCGGGGCAGATGCGCCGCCCCGTCCGGGTCCCCGGTGCCCGCGGGTCTGCCCCGCGGAGCGTGCCGTCAGCACGGGCGCTTGCGCAGCTCCATCACGTAGTCGTGCGGGGCCCCCGCCGACTCCGCCGCGTCGGCCAGCTCGCCCAGGTAGCGCGCCGAGGGCAGCCCGCCCTCGTACCCGTTCAGGACGTACAGCCAGGTCGGCTCCTCGCCGTCCAGGGTGTGCACCCGTACGCGCATCCGCCGGTAGATGTCGAGCCCCACGCCCTCCCAGCGGTCCATGGAGTCCTCGTCCATCGGCGCCAGGTCGTACAGCGCGACGAAGACCTGTGACCGGGGCGCCTCCACGATCGTGGCGAGCGCGCCCTCCCAGCCCATCTGCTCCCCGCCGAAGGTGAGCCGCCAGCCGTTGAGCCAGCCGGTGCCGCGCAGCGGGGAGTGCGGGGCGCGGCGGGTCATCAGCCGCGCGTCGAGGTTGCCGGCGTACGCGGCGTAGAGCGACATGGGATTGAGGGTACGGGAGGTGGGGGCGTGGCCGCCGGTGCACCGGCCCGAGCGGGGAGAGGAAGGGGGAGGCGAGGGGGAGGGGAAGGGGGAGGCCAGGAGGATGGGGGAGTGGAGGAGCGGGCCGTTCCGCGGGGGCGGTGCCCGGATGGAGGGACCCGGGGCGAAGCTACTTGAAGCGTGCGGGACAATGGAGTACGTACTGCATCCCCCGGGGACACCCCCGGAACCCCGGCCGGGGTGGCAGACGGGCCGGGTTGACAACGCGAGGCGGACTTTTTCGTGACCCGGATCGTGATCATCGGTGGCGGACCCGGCGGATACGAGGCGGCGCTGGTCGGCGCCCAGCTCGGCGCCGAGGTGACCGTCGTCGACTGCGACGGACTCGGCGGCGCGTCGGTGCTCACCGACTGCGTGCCGTCCAAGACGCTCATCGCGACCGCCGAGGTGATGACCACCTTCGACTCCTCGTACGAGGAGCTGGGCATCATCGTCGCCGACGCGGAGTCCGACAGCGGCTCCGCCGCGGGCCCGTCGGAAAAGGCGGCCCGCGTCGTCGGCGTCGACCTCGGCAAGGTCAACCGACGGGTGAAGCGGCTCGCGCTCGCCCAGTCCCACGACATCACCGCCTCCGTCACCCGGGCGGGCGCCCGGGTCATGCGCGGCCGGGGCCGGCTGGCCGGCCGGCAGGCCGTGGACGGCTCGCGCCAGGTCGTCGTGACCGCGGCGGACGGCACGGAGGAGTCCCTCACGGCCGACGCCGTGCTGATCGCCACCGGCGCCCACCCGCGCGAGATCCCGGACGCGCAGCCGGACGGCGAGCGGATCCTCAACTGGACGCAGGTGTACGACCTCGACGAGCTGCCCGAGGAACTGATCGTGGTCGGCTCCGGCGTCACCGGCGCCGAGTTCGCCGGTGCCTACCAGGCGCTCGGCTCCCGGGTCACGCTCGTCTCGTCCCGTGACCGGGTGCTGCCCGGCGAGGACCCGGACGCCGCCGCCGTGCTGGAGGACGTCTTCCGGCGCCGCGGCATGAACGTCATGTCGCGCTCCCGCGCCGAGGCCGCCAAGCGGGTCGGCGACCGCGTCGAGGTGACCCTCTCCGACGGCCGGGTCATCACCGGTTCGCACTGTCTGATGGCGGTCGGCGCCATCCCGAACACCGAGGGCATGGGCCTGGAGGAGGCCGGCGTCCTGGTCAAGGACTCGGGCCACATCAAGACCGACCGCGTCTCCCGTACCTCCGCGCCCGGCGTCTACGCGGCCGGTGACGTCACCGGGATCTTCGCGCTCGCGTCGGTCGCGGCCATGCAGGGCCGGATCGCGATGTACCACTTCCTGGGCGACGCGGTCGCTCCGCTCAACCTCAAGACCGTCTCCTCGAACGTCTTCACCGACCCGGAGATCGCCACCGTCGGCTACAGCCAGGCGGACATAGACGGCGGCAGGATCGACGCGCGCGTCGTCAAGCTGCCGCTGCTGCGCAACCCCCGCGCGAAGATGCAGGGCATCAGGGACGGCTTCGTCAAGATATTCGCCCGTCCCGGCACGGGGATCGTGGTGGGCGGCGTGGTCGTCGCGCCGCGCGCGAGTGAGCTGATCCACCCCATCGCGCTCGCCGTCGACAACAACCTGACCGTCGAGCAGATCGCGAACGCGTTCACGGTCTACCCGTCGCTCTCGGGATCGATCGCCGAGGTGGCGAGGCAGTTGCACACGCGGAAGTCGGCCGAGGAGAGCTGAGCCGGTCCGCTCCCGCTGTTCCCTCCGCGGTCCCACGCGTCACTCCGGTGCCGTGGGGCCCGTTGGGGCCCGCGTGCTGCCCGTAAGCCCTTTCTGCGGGCTTCGGAGCGTGCCCGAGCGGGCATGAGGCCTCTATACCATCAGGCACGTTCGTTCGTGCACAACTTCTGTTATTCGGCGCAAACTGCTGAAAGCAGACGGTCATTGGGGTTACTGTCAGTTTCGTGTTCGCTGCAGAACGTCGCCAATTGATCCTCGAAATGGTGCGCGCCAACGGGGCCGTGTCGCTCCGTGAGCTCGCCCGCGTCGTCCAGACCTCCGAAGTGACCGTACGGCGGGACGTGCGGGCGCTGGAGGCCGAAGGACTCCTCGACCGCCGGCACGGCGGTGCGGTACTGCCGGGTGGATTCACGCGAGAATCCGGCTTTCCGCAAAAGTCCCATCTCGCAACGGCGGAGAAGACCGCCATCGCCGACCTCGCCGCGAGCTTCGTCGAAGAAGGCGAGGCCATCGTCGTCGGTGCCGGTACGACCACGCAGGAGCTGGCCCGCCGGCTCGCGCGGATCCCCGGTCTGACCGTTGTCACCAACTCACTGCTGGTCGCGCAGGCCCTCGCGCACGCCAACCGCGTCGAAGTCGTCATGACCGGCGGCACACTGCGCGGTTCGAACTACGCGCTGGTCGGCAGCGGGGCCGAGCAGTCGCTCCAGGGGCTGCGGGTCACCCGCGCGTTCCTCTCCGGGAGCGGGCTGACCGCCGAGCGCGGGCTCTCCACGTCCAACATGCTCTCGTCGAGCGTCGACCGCGCGCTGGTGCAGGCCGCGGCGGAGATCGTGGTGCTGGCCGACCACACGAAGCTGGGCACCGACACGATGTTCCAGACGGTGCCCACCGACCTCATCAGCCGGCTGGTGACAGACGAGCCGCCCGCGCACGCCGACCGCGCGGGGGCGGAGCTCCAGGCACTGGCCGACCAGGGCGTACGGGTCTCGGTGGCCGGTACGGCGACGGCGACCGGCGCGGGAGCCGGTGGCACGGACGGGGCCGGTGGTGGCGGCGTCGGCGGCGATGGGCTGCCGCCGGGCGGCCGGACCCGCCGTGACGTCCCCCTGCCGGGGCAGCGCCGTACGCATGGGGCGGGGCCGGGGCCCGGGGCGGGACCCGGCGGTCCTGGCGGGCCCGGGGGGCAACTCCGGGGCGCGGGGAGTCCGTTGGGTGCGCAGGAGACGGGGGAGCGGGCACGGGTCGCGGATCTGCGGCGCCGGTAGCACCGCCGGCGTACGCAGCCGACCTCCGGCAACGCGTACGTGCGGGGGCGTACGGGGCGTGCTGGCGCGCCCCCCGGGCCGCTCCACGGCCACGTGCTGCCCCCACGACATCTTCGCGGCTACGTCGAGCCGCTTCCGGCCGCGACGTGCGGTGCGCGGTGCGGCCTTCGCGGCTACGGCGCGCAGCCGCCCTGCGGAGTCTGAGCCCTGAGGCCCGTCAAGGTCAGCATCAGCAGCCGGTCCGCCAGTCTCGGGTCGTCCGGGGACTGCTCCGCCGCCAGCGCGATCGCGTTCGTGAGCTGCAGCAGGTCCCGGATCGAGACGTCCGACCGTACGTCCCCCGACTCCTGGGCCCGCGCCAGCAGGCGCGCGCCCGCCTCGCGCATCGGGCCGCTGCACTCCGACAGCGCCGAACTCTCGTCGTTGGACGCCGACATGAGCGCCCGCGAGAGCCCCTGATACTCACCCGCATGAGTGATGACGGCGCGCAGCCATTCCGTCAGCGCGCGGCACGGACTCGCCGACTCCGCGAGGTCACGGGAGCGCTGGAGCAGGTCGGCAAGCGCTTCCTGGAAGACCGCGTTCAGCAGCGCGTGCCGGTTGGGGAAGTGCCGGTACAGCGTGCCGATCCCCACGCCCGCGCGCCGCGCGATGTCCTCCAGGGAGGTGTCCGTACCGTGCTCCGCGAAGCTGGCGCGGGCCTCGCCGAGCAGCCGCTCGTAGTTGCGGCGCGCGTCGGCGCGCATGGGCCGTGGCGGCGCCTGGGCCGTACTCCTCGCCATCGCGCGGACCTCCTGTCTCCCACCGTCTCCCCCGTGAGTCTACGGCGGAGGCCCCGCCCGGACCCCGGATCCGGTGGTGGACCGGGATCGCGGATCGGGCGGGGCCTCCGAGGACGCCGAGCGGGGGCGCGGGGCGGGAGCGCCGCGCGGGGTGGCGTCAGTCCTTGATCTCGCAGATGACCGCGCCGGAGGTGAGCGAGGCGCCGACCTGGGCCGCGAGGCCCTTGACGGTGCCCGAGCGGTGGGCGTTCAGGGGCTGCTCCATCTTCATGGCCTCCAGGACGACGACCAGATCGCCCTCCTTGACCTCCTGGCCCTCCTCGACGGCCACCTTGACGATGGTGCCCTGCATGGGGGAGGCGAGCGTGTCGCCGGACGCCGCAGCCGAGGACTTCTTCGCCGCGCGCCGCTTGGGCTTGGCGCCCGCGGCCAGCCCCGTACGGGCCAGGGACATGCCCAGGCTGACCGGCAGGGAGACTTCGAGGCGCTTGCCGCCGACCTCGACCACCACGGTCTCGCGGCCCGGCTCGTCGTCGGTCTCCGGGCCGGCCGGGGCGGCGAAGGGCGGGATGTCGTTGACGAACTCGGTCTCGATCCAACGGGTGTGGATCCTGAACGGGTCCGCGGTGAACGCCGGGTCGGCGACCACCTTGCGGTGGAAGGTCAGCGCCGTGGCCATGCCCTCGACGGTGAACTCGTCCAGGGCGCGCGCCGCGCGCTGGAGCGCCTGCTCACGGGTGGCGCCGGTGACGATCAGCTTGGCGAGCAGGGAGTCCCAGGCCGGGCCGATCACGGAGCCGGACTCGACGCCCGCGTCCAGCCGGACACCGGGGCCCGACGGCGCCGCGAAGGTGGTGACCGTACCGGGGGCGGGCAGGAAGCCGCGGCCCGGGTCCTCGCCGTTGATCCGGAACTCGAAGGAGTGGCCGCGCACCGGCGGGTCGTCGTAGCCCAGCTCCTCGCCGTCCGCGATACGGAACATCTCGCGTACGAGGTCGAGTCCGGTGACCTCCTCGGTCACCGGGTGCTCCACCTGGAGCCGGGTGTTGACCTCCAGGAAGGAGATGGTGCCGTCGGTGCCGACCAGGAACTCGACGGTCCCGGCGCCGACGTATCCGGCCTCCTTGAGGATCGCCTTGGACGCCGCGTACAGCTCGGCGTTCTGCTCGGGGGTCAGGAACGGCGCGGGCGCCTCCTCCACCAGCTTCTGGTGGCGGCGCTGGAGCGAGCAGTCACGCGTCGACACGACGACCACGTTGCCGTGCGAGTCGGCCAGGCACTGCGTCTCGACGTGCCGGGGCCTGTCGAGGTAGCGCTCGACGAAGCACTCGCCGCGGCCGAAGGCGGCGACGGCCTCGCGGACCGCGGAGTCGTACAGCTCCGGGACCTCTTCGAGCGTACGGGCGACCTTGAGGCCACGCCCGCCGCCGCCGAAGGCCGCCTTGATGGCGATGGGGAGTCCGTGCTGCTCGGCGAAGGCGACGACCTCGGCGGAGCCGGAGACCGGGTCCGGGGTGCCGGCCACCAGCGGGGCGCCCGCGCGCTGCGCGATGTGCCGGGCGGCGACCTTGTCGCCCAGGTCGCGGATGGCCTGCGGGGGCGGGCCGATCCAGGTCAGCCCCGCGTCCAGGACCGCCTGGGCGAACTCGGCGTTCTCGGACAGGAAGCCGTAGCCGGGGTGGATCGCGTCCGCGCCCGAGTCCTTCGCCGCCTGGAGCACCTTGGCCATGTCGAGATAGCTGGCCGCCGGGGTGTCACCGCCCAGGGCGAACGCCTCGTCCGCCGCACGGACATGCAGCGCGTCCCGGTCCGGGTCGGCGTAGACGGCTACGCTCGCGATTCCGGCATCCCGGCAGGCACGGGCAACGCGGACAGCGATTTCGCCACGGTTGGCGATGAGCACCTTGCGCACGATGGCTCCCTCCTTGAAACAAGCTGAGTTTAGGGACTGCCGACACGCGCCGCCGAACTGTCCGCGCTGGTGGCCCGCACCGCACGGAGCGTGTTCCGATCCTCGCCCACGGGGCGAAATCCCTTGTGGCACCACGGTACGCCGCGATCCTCCGTCGCACAGTAGCGCTCGGATGTGGTCCAGCTCTCTGTCGGACTGACCCTCGGCCGATCACGATTCTTTGTGGAGTCCCTACGAATGGCGGAATGATTCTTTGCCTGGGCTCGGGCCCTTGTCCCCGGGTTTACCGGTTAGTACCGTGCGCGATGGCGAACGTACTGCTGGTAACAGGTGAAAACAGGGGAAGAGGGTGGGGGCCGTGGCCCGGAGACCGATGGCCTGGCTGGCCGCGATCGTGCTCGTGGCGGAGGCGGTCGGCGTCGTCTTCGTCAACGGCGTGCTGGCCATGGTGGTCGACAACCAGCAGATGTCGCTGGCCGGTGTCGACTCCGCCGCGATGTTCGCCGGGACCTGGGCGACGGGCGGGGTCTTCGGCCTCTACCTGGTGGTGTGCGCGGGGATCCTGGCGCGTACGGCGGTACGGGACCGCGCCCCCGGCCGCTTCGGGCGGATCGTGCTGATCAGCTGCGCGGTGGTGCACGGGGTGCTGGGCGCGCTGACGGTCGGTCTGGTGGGGTGGACGGCCTTCGCGGTGATGATGGCGGTCATGGGACTGGTGGTGCTGGCGCTGGTGGCGTACGAGAGCGAGCCCCGGCCCGGGAAGCGGACGCCTGGCCCTCCGGCGCTTGGTGATCCTGCGCCTGGCGGGCAGGCACCGGGCGAGCAGGCGCCCGCCGGGCAGGTTCCGTCGGACGAGCGGGCGCGCGCCTGACGCCAGGGTTCCCGGGCCCGGGGATCCTCAGCGGTCTCCCATGGGGAGGGCGGGGCTCAGGCCCACAGGTCGGTGATCGTCACGCCGTGCTCCAGCAGCAGCGTCCGCAGCAGCGGCAGCGACAGGCCGACGACATTGCCGTGGCTGCCCTCGATCGAGTCGACGAAGGGGGCCGAGCGGCCGTCGAGCGTGAACGCCCCGGCGACGTGCAGGGGTTCACCGGAGGCGACGTACGCGGCGATCTCGGCGTCGCTCGGGGTGCCGAAGTGGACCGTCGTCGACGCGGTCTCGCCGGCCCGGCGGCCGGTCGCGGTGTCGATCACGCAGTGGCCGGTCCTGAGGATCCCCGTACGGCCGCGCATCGACTTCCAGCGGGAGGTGGCCTCCTCCGCGTCGGCGGGCTTGCCGAGCGCCTCGCCGTCGAGTTCGAGTACAGAGTCGCAGCCGACGACCAGCGCCCCGGCGACCTCGGGGAGCGCGGCCACGGTGGTCGCCTTGGCCTCGGCGAGGACGAGCGCCAGCTCGGCGGGGGTCGGGGCGGAGAGCGCGTCCTCGTCGACGCCGCTGACGATCACCTCGGGCGCGAGTCCGGCCTGCCGGAGCAGGCCGAGCCGGGCGGGGGAGGCGGAGGCGAGGACGAGCCGGCGTCGCTGAACGGTCATGCCGGTCATGGTACGGAGCGCACCGGGGCGGGCGTCGGCCGGTCCGCCCAGGTCCCGGTACGGGCCGCCCGGCGCAGGCCGGTCACGGGGCCCGGTCGGCCGGACGGCCGGACGGTGGAGGCCGGTCGGTGGAGGCCGGCCGCACGGTGCAGGCCGGTCGGTGGAGGCCGGTCAGTGCAGGCCGAGTACGAGCATCGCCAGCACCATCGCCAGGGCGAGCAGGACCCCCGCCCGGCGCATCATGGACTGCGTCTCGCGCAGTTCCTCGGGCGGCCTGTTCTCGGGATCGGACCACAACATGAACTCGATACTCCGGCCGCCGGGCGCCCGGCGCCTGAGTACGTGTACTCAGGCGCCCCCTCACTTCACCCCGGCTTCACCCGGGCCCCGCCACGCTCACCCCGCCCACCCGGCTCAGCCCGGCCAGTACGTCCTGGCCCACGCCCGCGGGCCGGGCCGCAGCACCCGGCCGCGCGCGATACGGGTCGGGGCGGACCACTCGGCGGGGGGTTCGGCCGCGCCCGGCGCGCCGGGCGGAGGGGCCGCCAGGGCCGCGGCGCGGGCCTGGACCACCGCGAGCGCGGCGGCCAGCTCCTCGCGGGTCGGGTTGCCCCGTACGACTTTGATCATCGTCACTCTCCCTTCCGGTCGAAGACACGTCCTAGAGCGGGATGTTGCCGTGCTTCTTCGGCGGCAGGCTCGCGCGCTTCGTACGGAGCTGGCGCAGCCCCTTCACGACGTGCGCCCGGGTGTCCGACGGCATGATCACCGCGTCGACGTAGCCGCGTTCGGCCGCGACGTACGGGTTGAGCAGGGCGTCCTCGTACTCCTGGATCAGCTCGGCGCGCCGCGTCTCCTGCTCCGTGTCGTCGCCCGCGGCGGCGATCGTGCGGCGGTGCAGGATGTTCACCGCGCCCTGCGCGCCCATCACGGCGATCTGCGCCGTCGGCCAGGCGAGGTTGAGGTCGGCGCCCAGGTGCTTGGAGCCCATCACGTCGTACGCGCCGCCGAACGCCTTGCGGGTGATCACCGTGATCAGCGGGACCGTGGCCTCGGCGTACGCGTAGATCAGTTTGGCGCCGCGCCGGATGATGCCGCCGTACTCCTGGTCGACGCCCGGCAGGAAGCCGGGGACGTCCACGAACGTCAGCACCGGCACGTTGAACGCGTCGCACGTCCGGACGAACCGCGCCGCCTTCTCCGAGGCGTTGATGTCCAGGCACCCCGCGAACTGCAGCGGCTGGTTGGCGACGATCCCGACCGGGAAGCCCTCGACCCGGCCGAAGCCCGTGATGATGTTGGGCGCGAAGAGCGCCTGCGTCTCCAGGAACTCGCCGTCGTCCAGCACCCGTTCGATCGCGGTGTGCATGTCGTACGGCTGGTTCGCGGAGTCCGGGATCAGCGTGTCCAGGTCGCGGTCCTCGTCCGTCGTCGTCAGCTCGGCCTCCTCGGGGAAGGCGGGCGGCTCGGAGAGGTTGTTCGACGGGAGGTACGAGAGCAGGGACTTGACGTACTCGATGGCGTCCTTCTCGTCGCCCGCCATGTGGTGCGCGACGCCGGAGGTCGTGTTGTGCGTACGGGCGCCGCCCAGCTCCTCGAAGCCGACGTCCTCGCCCGTCACCGTCTTGATGACGTCGGGCCCCGTGATGAACATGTGCGACGTCCGGTCGACCATCACCGTGAAGTCGGTGATCGCGGGGGAGTAGACCGCGCCGCCCGCGCACGGGCCGACGATCAGGCTGATCTGCGGCACGACACCCGAGGCGTGCACATTGCGCCGGAAGATCTCGGCGAACAGGCCGAGCGCGACCACGCCCTCCTGGATGCGGGCGCCGCCGCCGTCGTTGATGCCGATGATCGGGCAGCCGGTCTTCATCGCGAAGTCCATGACCTTCACGATCTTCTCGCCGTACACCTCGCCGAGCGAGCCGCCGAAGATGGTGAAGTCCTGCGAGTAGACGCAGACGGGACGGCCGTCGACCGTGCCGTAGCCGGTGACGACACCGTCCCCGTACGGGCGGTTCGCCTCGATGCCGAAGTTGGTCGAGCGGTGCCTGGCGAACTCGTCCAGTTCGACGAAGGACCCCTCGTCCAGCAGGAGACCGACCCGCTCGCGCGCGGTCAGTTTCCCCTTGGCGTGCTGCTTCTCCACGGCGCGCGCGGAGCCGGCGTGCGTGGCTTCGTCGATACGGCGCCGGAGATCCGCGAGCTTGCCCGCGGTGGTGTGCGCGCTGCTTCCCGCGCTCGTTCCTGTGGTGCTTCCGGCGGTGGTTCCTGCGTTGCTTCCGGCGGTGGTTCCCTGGGCGATTTCCGTTTCGGACATCGGGATGCGGCTCCCTGCGGGTCACGGGTGTGAATCGGGGTGCGGGGGGTGGGGAGGGACGGAGGATGCGGCGGATACGGAGGATGCGGGGTGTGCGGGATTTACGGGTGGGACGGAGCGGGCGCTACTGATCCGTAGCGTATCGGCGCGGATACCGTTCGGCAGTGCGGCGTTTGCCACACCTAGGGTGGCTTGCATGACGGAGCCCCATAACCCTCCCGGCGGTCACCCCGCCGGCCGCTGGTCCGACCTCGAACGCCCCCCGCTCGGCCCACGGGCGCTGCGCCGCGGCCTGATCCTGCCGGGCGGGCTGTGGACCTCGCTCGACGTGGTCGAGGCGACCGGGTCCACCAACACCGATCTGGCCGCGCGGGCCGCGGCCGGCGCGGCGGAGGGCGCGGTGCTCGTCGCCGAGGAGCAGACCGCCGGGCGCGGCCGGCTCGACCGGCGCTGGTCGGCGCCGGCACGCTCGGGGATCTTCTTCTCCGTCCTGCTCAGGCCGGGCCCCGGGGTCCCGGCCGAGCGGCTCGGCTGGCTGCCGTTGCTGACCGGGGTGGCCGTCGCGACGGGGCTGGCCAGGGCGGCGGGCGTGGACACCTCCCTCAAATGGCCGAACGACCTGCTGGTGACGGTGGACGGCGAGGAGCGCAAGGCGGGCGGCATCCTCGCGGAGCGCGCCGGTGCCGACGCGGTCGTGGTGGGCGTCGGCCTCAACGTCTCGCTGCGCGCCGACGAACTCCCCGTACCGACGGCGGGATCGCTGGCCCTGGCGAACGCGGTCTCTCTCGACCGGGAGACGCTTCTGCGCGCCGTACTGCGCTCCCTGGAGCGGTGGTACGGGCTGTGGCGGGAGGCCGGCGGCGACCCGGTCGCCTCCCGGCTCCAGGAGACGTACGCGGCGGGCTGCGCCACGCTGGGACGGCGGGTCAGGGCGGAGCTGCCCGGCGGCCGTGAGCTGGTGGGCGAGGCGGTGGCGGTGGACGGCGACGGCCGGCTGGTGGTCGAGACGGACGACGGCGGACGGCATCCGGTCGGCGCGGGCGACATCGTGCACGTACGCGGGGCGTAGACCCCCGCGTACGCGGGGCGCGGAATCCTCGCGTACGCGGAGGCCCGGGAGGCACCCGTACCCGGGCCGGGAGGCACCCGTACCCGGGCCGGGAGCGCGCACGGACGCGGGACGTAGGGATTGCACGTACGCGGGGCATGGTCCAGGGGCACCCAAGGTGATTCCGCGGCCGGGTTGTGGCACGAGGGCGGTCGGTGGCCGTACGGCGTGCCCCGCACGCGCCCGCCCGTACCTCAGGACGGACCGTCTCATACCACCCAGGGACGTGAGACAGCGCACATCTGCCGTATCGTTGAGGCGGTCCACGACAGATCGGCAGGGCAGTGCGCAGGGAACGGGCAGGAGGCGGCTGGTGACCGTCGATGATTCGGCTTCCGGCGCGGAGACTCCGCCGCCGGGCTCCTCGGGCCACCCGAACCCGCACCATGTCGTCGATCACACGGCGGAGCCGACCGACGACCCCCTCGCGATCCGTCTCGAACAGCTCATCCTCGGGGCGGAGCGCCGCTACACGCCCTTCCAGGCGGCCCGCACGGCCGGGGTCTCGATGGATCTCGCCTCCCGCTTCTGGCGCGCCATGGGCTTCGCCGACATCGGCCAGGCCAAGGCGCTCACCGAGGCGGACGTGCTGGCGCTGCGGCGGCTCTCCGGTCTCGTCGAGGCGGGGCTGCTGAGCGAGCCGATGGCCATCCAGGTCGCCCGGTCGACGGGGCAGACCACCGCCCGGTTGGCGGAGTGGCAGATCGATTCCTTCCTGGAGGGGCTGACGGAGCCGCCGGAGCCGGGGATGACCCGCACCGAGGTCACGTACCCCCTGATCGAGCTGCTCCTGCCGGAGCTGGAGGAGTTCCTCGTCTACGTGTGGCGGCGGCAGCTCGCCGCGGCGACCGGGCGCGTGGTGCAGGCGGCGGACGACGACGAGATGGTCGACCGGCGGCTCGCCGTGGGCTTCGCGGACCTCGTCGGGTTCACCCGGCTGACCCGGCGGCTGGAGGAGGAGGAGCTGGGCGAGCTGGTCGAGGCGTTCGAGACGACCTCCGCCGACCTCGTGGCCGCGCACGGCGGCCGGCTGATCAAGACCCTCGGCGACGAGGTGCTGTACGCGGCGGACGACGCCGGTACGGCCGCGGAGATCGCGCTGCGGCTCATAGAGACCATGACGCACGACGAGACGATGCCGGCGCTGCGGGTCGGCATCGCGTTCGGCACGGTCACCACGCGGATGGGCGACGTCTTCGGCACGACGGTGAACCTCGCGAGCCGGCTGACGTCCATAGCGCCCAAGGACACCGTTCTGGTGGACGGCGCGTTCGCGGAGGAGCTGATCCGTACGGGAGACGCCCCGGCCTCGGAGACGCAGGCGGCGGAGGCCGCGGCGCGGGCCGAGAAGGAGGGCGAGGTGCCGCCGGCCTACCGCTTCGGGCTCCAGCCGATGTGGCAGCGGCCGGTGCGCGGTCTGGGTGTGGTGGAGCCCTGGCACCTGGGACGGCGCGCCACTTAGGATCGCTCCCGGTGAACCGTCGTTAACGGATGGCCGTTGACCACTGACGGTTGACCACTGGCGGTTGACCACTGGCGGTTGACCACTGGCGGTTGACCAGTGACCGGGAGGATGCCGCGTGGCCGGGAGCGAGCAGAGGTTCGGGGAGTCCGTCGCCGTACGGCGGCACGGCGCGGGCGGCCATGTCGCCGAGCTGGTGCTCGACCGGCCGAAGGCCATGAACGCGGTCTCCGTCGAGCTGGCCCGCGCGCTGGCCACCGCCTGTACGGAGCTGGGGGCCGACCGGAGCGTACGGGTCACGGTGCTGACCTCCACGCACCCGCGCGCCTTCTGCGTCGGTGCGGACCTCAAGGAGCGGAACGCGCTGAGCGATGCCGAGCTGCTGGCGACGCGGCCCCTCGCGCGCGCCGCGTACACCGGGGTGCTGGAGCTGCCGATGCCGGTCGTGGCCGCGGTGCACGGCTTCGCGCTGGGCGGCGGGTTCGAGCTGGCGCTCGCCTGCGACCTCATCGTCGCGGACCCGTCCGCGGTGGTCGGGCTGCCGGAGGTGTCGGTCGGGGTGATCCCCGGGGGCGGCGGTACGCAGCTGCTGCCCCGCCGGGTCGGGGCCGCGCGTGCCGCGGAGCTGATCTTCACGGCGCGGCGGGTGCCGGCGGCGGAGGCGGCGGGGATCGGGCTGGTGGACCTCCTGGTGGACGAGGGGGCCGACCGGGACGAGGCGCTGGCGCTGGCGGACCGTATCGCGGCCAACTCGCCCGTCGGGGTGCGGGCCGCGAAGCGCGCGCTGCGGCTCGGGCACGGGCTCGACCTGCGGGCCGGCCTGGAGGTCGAGGACGCCGCCTGGCGGGAGGTCGCCTTCTCCGGGGACCGGGCGGAGGGCGTGGCGGCGTTCAACGAGAAGCGGAAGCCGCAGTGGCCCGGCGTCTGACAACGGCCGGACGGGACGGCCGGCCGGGCGCGGGGTGATACCCCGTCGCCGCAGGCGATGAAATCGCCCCAAAGCGCCCTAAGGTGGGGTGATGGGAGTGGATGGGCGTCTGCGCGCCATGGTGGCACTGTCCCAGGCGATGGCCGCGGCCCCGACGGCGCGGGAGTCCTGGCGGGCGGCGGCGCGGGGCGCCAGGACGGCGCTGGCGGGGAGCTTCGCGGCGCTGTCGGTGTGGGAGCGGGACCTGGGGCGGCTCAAGGTCCTGGTGAACGCGGGGGACCGGGTCGCGGGGGAGGAGGAGTTCCCCGAGGGCGAGTCGTACCCCGTGCACCAGTTCCCCGAGATCGCGGAGTTCCTGCACGAGCGCTGGGCGGGCGGCGGCGGGCCCAACGCCTGGGTCGAGACCGCGGCGGGCTCCGCGGAGGTCCCGGTCGGCGGCGGGACCCGGACCTTCGGACCGCCCGGCTACTGCCACCAGCGCGTGGCGGCGCTGCGCCGGCGCGGCCGGGGGTGCTGCGTGGTGGCGCCGATCGTGCTGCACGGCCGGGCGTGGGGCGAGCTGTACGTGGCCCGGCCGCTGGGCGCGCCGGTGTTCGACGCCGACGACGCGGACTTCGCGACCGTCATCGCATCGGTGGTGGCGGCGGGGCTCGCCCAGACGCAGCGGCTCGAAGAGGTACGGCGCCTCGCCTTCACCGACCCCCTGACGGGGCTGGCGAACCGGCGCGCGGTGGACGCGCGGCTCGACCAGGCGATCGCGGCGTACCAGGCGGACGGGGCCGTCGTCAGCCTCGTCGTCTGTGACCTCAACGGCCTGAAGCAGGTCAACGACACGCTCGGGCACGCGGTCGGCGACCGTCTGCTGGAACGGTTCGCCTCACTCCTCTCCCTCTGTGGGGCGCGGCTGCCCGGCGCGCTGTCGGCACGGCTCGGCGGGGACGAGTTCTGCCTGCTGGCGGTGGGTCCGACCGCCGACGAGGTGATCGCGGTCGCCGCCGAGCTGTGTACGCGGGCGGCGGAGCTGGAGCTGGGCGAGGGGGTGGCGTGCGGGCTCGCCTCGACGGGCGACCCGATCGGCGAGGTGAGTTCGGGGCGCCGGCTCTTCCGGCTGGCGGACGCGGCGCAGTACCGGGCGAAGGCGGTACGGGCGGCGGGCCCGGTGGTCGCGGGGCGCGACGGCGCGGTGGTCCGCCTCGCCGACGCCCCGGCCCTCCCGGCCCGCGACCGCCGCCGCTTCCGCGACGCGCCGCCGCCGTAGACGGGGACCGCCCGGCCGGATCCCGGTTCCGTTCGGCGGGCGGGGGGATCAACGCGTGGGCAGCGTCCGGATGAGCAGCTCGATGAGCTGGTCACCGTCGGCGTTCCACTCCTCGGTGTCGAGGTAGCCGTTGAGTTCGAGGTCGGCGATACCGTGCACCGCCGCCAGGAGAAGTCCGGCGAAGGGCCGGGCGCGGTCCGGGGGGACCACCCGGCCCACCAGGGTGAGGAGGACGTCCGGCGGGCGCGGCTCGACATCGGAGGAGGTGACGGTGGGGCCGAAGGGGGCGCGGGTCAGCATGAGCCGGTAGAGGTTCGGCCGGTTCCGGGCGAGGGCGACGGGCACGCCGATCGCCTCCCGCAGGGCGTCCGCCGGGGGCAGAACCGAGTGCGCGGCGATCTCGTGGATCTGCCCGGCCAGCTCTTCCCACGCGGCGAGGCTGATCGCCGTGAGCATTTCCTCCTTGTCGGAGAAGTGCCGGTAGGCGGCCGTACGGGAGACGCCGGCGCCACTGCCCACGGCGCGCAGCGTCACCGCGTCGACACCACCCTCGTCCAGCAGGGCCGTAGCCGTACGCAGCAGGGCGCGCCTGGTCGCAGCTGCTGTCTCCGCACGCGTCGTCACCCTCGTATCGTAGGCGAGCGGACACTACGGTTGACACCGTCCACAGAAAGCACTCATTCTGTTATCGCTGTCAACTGAAATCGGGCCGGGGCCTGCGGTCCCGGCCCGGCGTACACCCGGCCCGAACGGAACGATCATGTACACGCTGCTCATGACCGGAGCCACCAGTGGAATCGGCCGGGAGGCCGCCGGTGAACTGCTGCGGCGCGACCCACAGCTGCATCTGGTGATGCTGGCCCGCGGTGCGACGGGACACGCGACGCTGAAGGAACTGAGGGCCATACGCTCCGACGTCACCCTCGTGGAAACCGACCTGGCGAGCATGGCGAGCATCCGGGCCGCGGTCGAGACGGTCCGGCGGCGACTGGAAAAAGGCGATCTGCCTCCGCTCGGTGGCATCGCCGGCAACGCCGGTGTCAGCTTCGGCGACGCCCGGCGGTCCACGGCCGACGGCTACGAGACCACGTTCGCCGTGAACGTGCTCGCGAACCACCTGCTCGTCGCCGAACTCGCGCCGAGCCTCGCGGCCCCCGCCCGCATCGTCATCACCGTCAGTGACGCCCACTTCGGTGATCTGAAGCACGGTGGCGGCCTGTTCAAGCTGCGCTGGGCCGACCCGGACGTCCTCGCGCGGCCCGGCGCGTTCCCGAGGCCAGGGGCCTCCAGCGCGGGCCGCAGTGCCTACGCGACCAGCAAGCTCGCCGCGATCTACCTCGTACACGAATGGGCCCGGCGCCTGCCCGGCGGCCTGGACATCGTCGCCCACAACCCCGCTCTCGTGCCCGGAACAGGCCTGTCCCGCGACGGCGGTCTCGCACGGATTTTCATGCGGTACGTCACCCGGCCGCTGGCCGCCACGCCGCTGCTGGACTCCGCGCCCGCCGCCGGCCGCAAACTCGCCGACGTCATCCTCGGCAAGGTCACCGCGCCCACCGGGTCGTACATCGACCGCACCCGCGCCGTGCGCTCCTCCGAGGAGTCCTACGACCCCGACCGGGAACGCGCGCTGTGGGAGTACGCGGAACGCCTGCGCACCAGCGCCACCACCTGACCCGGCACACGCGGTACGGCACCACGGCCCCGCTCGGCCGACCGTCCGGGGCTGTGGCGAGGGCACGGGGGCGGACGGTCAGCC
>NZ_JBHYZP010000065.1:0-22591 GCF_042752355.1 Streptomyces sp. NPDC059255 | reverse complement strand
CTCGTCCGACAGAACCAACGCGGCCTTCGGCCGTCCAGTGCGTGCCACAGGCCAAGTCTAAACATCTGAACAGAATTCCTGACTCAGAAGACTAGGGACGGGCGGCCGACCCCGCTCGGCGACGCGATCGCGCACTACGGGCGGATCTCCAAGACCCTGCACATCCTGCGCCTCGCGGACGAGCCCGGCTACCGGCGGCAGATCAAGAGCCAGGCCAACCTCCAGGAGGGCCGCCACTCCCTGGCCCGGAAGATCTTCCACAGCAGGCACGGGCAGCTCTATCAGCGCTATCAGGACGGGATGGAGGACCAGATCGGGGCACTGGGGTACGTCCTGAACGCCCTGGTCCTGTTCAACACTCGGTACATGAACGCCGCAGTGAACCGGCTGCGTGCGGATGGCTTCGACGTGCGCGACGAGGACGTGGCCCGCCTCTCGCCTTTTGTGCGGCAACACATCAACATGCTGGGCCGCTACTCATTCCAGGCCCAACTTGCCCGGTGGACTGCGTCCCCTGCGAGACAAGAACGCCGCCGACGACGCATGAGTGACGCTGCCCGTCGTCGTTCTTGACCGGAGATTTCCGGCCGGACATCCATTCGGGCTGTGGCGCGCATCACATCGGCCTCTTGTCGCGGACGGGCGGCCCGTTTCCATCTGGTGGTCGTCGGCAGCGATGGAGGAGGACGGAACGATGAGCACGCAGCAGGAAACCGGCATGACGGTCACACACCGTGTGGTGATTCCGGGGGCTGGGTACGCGGGCATGTCCGCGGCCATCCAACTGGCGGCCCGGGGCAAGCGGCGCGAGAGCGTGCAGGTGACCGTGGTGAATGCGCAGGAGCGGTTCACCGAGCGCATGCGGCTGCACATGACGGCGACCGGGCAGCGGCTCACCGAGCTGAGCATCCCAGAGCTGCTGGAGGGCACGGGGGCGCGATTTGTACGGGGCTGGGTGACGGCGGTGGACACGGACGCCAAGACTGTGCGGATCGACGACGACCGGGTCCTGCACTACGACACGTTGGTGTACGGGTTGGGCAGTGTGGCCGACATGTCGGCGGTGCCGGGGGTCGAGGACCACGCGTACACCCTGAGCAGTGCCCAGGACGCCGAGTTGCTCGCCGGCCGACTGGGGCAGCTCGGCAGCGGCACGGTGGTGGTCGGCGGTAGCGGGCTCACCGGCATCGAGTCAGCCGCGGAGATTGCCGAGCGGCACCCGGATTTGGACGTCGTGCTGCTGGGCCGAGCCGAGCCCGGTGCGACCATGAAGTCCAAGGCCAAGGCCTACGTGCACGCGGCGCTCGACCGGCTGGGCGTCCAGGTACGCGCCGGGGTCGAGGTGGTGAAGGTACTGCCCAACGGAGTGGAACTGGCAGGCGGGGAGAGCATCGCCGCCGACGCGGTCCTGTGGACGAGCGGTACGCGGGTGTCGCCGCTGGCGGCCGCCGCCGGGCTGGCCGTCGACCAGCGCGGACGCATCGTCACCGACGCCACACTGCGGTCGGTGTCCCGCCCCGACGTGTACGCGATCGGCGACGCGGCCGCGATCCGCCAGGGCTACGGAGTGATGCACGGCACCTGCCAGGGCGGCATGCCGACCGGGGTGCACGCCGCGCTGTCCATCGACCGTGTGCTCAAGGGCAAGCAGCCCAAGCCGTTCCGCTTCGGCTACTACCACACGCCGGTGAGCCTGGGACGCGGCGATGCCGTGGTGCAGTTCACCCGCCCCGATGACAGCCCGCGCCGGATCTGCCTGACGGGCCGCATGGCCGTCCGGTACAAGGAGACGGTGACCGCCTCGCCCTGGCCGACCTATGTCCGTATGAAGAAGATGCCCGCCTCCGGCGCGTTCTGGCCCCGCGGGGGCCGCTTCACCCGTGTGCGGGAGGCCCGGTGACCAACCTGTCAGCCCACCCCGACCAGCAGGTCTTCCACGAGCACCGCAGCCTGCTGTTCTCCGTGGCCTATCGCCTCCTGGGCACTGCGGCCGACACCGAGGACGCAGTCCAGGACGCCTGGATCAAGTGGTCCGCCGCGGACCGCTCGCAGGTGGCAGACCCCAAGGCGTACCTGACGCGGATCGTCTCGAACCTGGCGCTGGAACGGCTACGCTCGACCCGTCACAAGCGCGAGACCTACGTGGGGCCGTGGCTGCCGGAGCCCATCCTCACCGGTGGGGATGCCTCCGAAGCCGTCGCGAGCGCCGAGTCTGTGTCGATGGCCATGCTGGTGGTGCTGGAGACGCTCAGCCCGCTGGAGCGCGCGGTGTTCGTGCTCAAGGAAGTCTTCGACTTCAGCCACGCCGAAATCGCCGAGGCGGTGTAACGTTCCGAACCTGCGGTGCGTCAGGCCGCGCACCGGGCCCGCGAGCACGTGCGGGCCCGGCGGCCGCGCTTCGCAGCCGACCGGACCCGGCAGCCCGAGGCCACCGAGCGGTTCTTCGCCGCCATGACCGGCGGTGACATCAACACCCTGATGGAACTACTGTCCCCGGACGTCACCCTGTGGACCGACGGCGGCGGCAAGGTCCGCCAGGCCCTGCGCCCGGTTGTCGGCGCAAACACGGTGGCCAACTGGTTCGCGGCAATCGGCACCGTCACGTACCAGGGCATCGAGCCCGCCGACATGAAAGCCGAACTCGTCGAGATCAACGGCGGGCCGGGCATCGTCTTCAGCGCGCCGGGACGCGTGATCGCCACCGTCACGTTCGACTTCGGCGCCGACGGCCGCATCACCGTCATCCACAACGTGGCCAACCCGGACAAACTCCAGGCCGTCACCGACGGCACCACTTACGACATCGGGATGCAGTGAGCGTCGTCACCGCGAGCTGTCGCCGGGCGCGAGCAGGCTGGTGAGCTCGGCGATTGCCTCGGAGGACGGCTTGAAATAGCGGCGGACGTTCTCCGGCTTCTTGTACCGGGACTTCGCCATGAGCATCAACAGCGAGGCGCCCTGCTCGCCCAAGTGGGTCAGGGCGGAGTGGCGGTACTCGTGCAGATCCCAGCCGGTACCGGGCCCGCGCACCGAGGTGTGCTCGTCCAGCAGGACGCGGGCTTGACCGTAGGAGAACCGGGCCAGTCCGGTGTCCGCGGCTGAGGCGGATCGGAGTTCTGGGCGCGCGGTTGACTGTGCGGGTCGACTTGCATGACATGTAAGCGTCATGAACGAATGGCCGCATGGCGATCACGCATCTGACCGAAAAATTAGCCGCGTGGTTCCGAGGCCTCGGACTCCAGAGACAGAACGCCGGCCTCGACCGCGGCCCTGACGACGGCGGTTCGCGACGAGACTCCCAACTTGCACATGGCCGAACTGAGTTGCGTGGCAACCGTCTTCGGGGAGACGAACAGCTCCGCCGCCACCACCTTCATCTTTCTGCAGTGCGTTGCGGTTGTTGAAGCCGCACCAGGGACGGCCCCGCAGGCAGGCCTGGCAATCCCCGGATGCCGTATGCGGCCCGGGTGCTCGCCGCACGGCCCTCCGGAGAGAACTTCCCGGTGGCCGCGCGCCGCTGGTGCGGCAAGCCTCCGCGCACCGGTGAAGCTCATCGCCTGAGGCAGGCTGCCTACCGAATCCCACCGGTGGAGTTGTCGGGTCAGTGGGTTCGGGTGGGCAGACTGACCGTGGAGGGATGACGAGGATCGTGGAATATGTGCTGGTCAGCGACCTGCATTCGGATGGCGGTCAGCCGGGGTTCGCCGGTGCCGGGGTTGCGGTTGTACTGGGGGAACGCACCGCTGGAGACCTGGACGCGGATGCGGTGGCCTGACCGGAACCGGTAGGCGGTGGGCGACAGGGTGACCGTGACGCGTGAGAGCTCGTCGGCGCGAAGGACGCCGGTGAGGCCGTCGCAGATGTTGGTGGAACGGCCTGAGGGATCGACGTCGCAGACGCGGACGAACACGTCGGCGTGAGGCAGGCTGGAGCGGAACCAAATATCGGCGCAAACCTCTCCCATCATCTCGACGTCGTCGGTGAGAGTGTCGGTGGTGTAAGTGAGGACGTCGGGACGAGCTTCCAGCGCGGTGTTGTCGACCCGCCCGGCCTTGACACCCGGGATCATGCGCACCCCGGCAAAGGCAGGGGTGGGGTCGGCCGGGTCGTAGTGGTAGCGGTCCGGCGCCGACTCCGGCGGAGGATCGAGGGCCAGGCGGCCGGCGGGGTGCAGATGGAAGGGCTGTGGCGCGTATCCCGGCGGGGGCCAGGCCGGCAGGTCACGCCACTCTTCCGCACCCATGACGAACACGCGCACTGGTGCCCGGTCGGCGGGGATGGTGCCACGGGCGTGGGCCAACCCGAACTCCAAGGTCTCGCTCACCATGGTCTTCACGACCGGGCCGTCGGAATGTGCCCAGGGCCCGACGGTGAGCCGGGGCTGGCGGCCGACGGCCTGCAGGAGGGCGTAATCGCGTAGCTGGCCAGGCAGGAAAACGTCGAACCAGCCTCCGACGAGGCTCGCGGGAACGGCAACGTCCGGGACCCGATCGCTGACGTCGGTTCCGGTCCAGAACGGGGAGTCGCCGTCGTGGGCCATGAAATTCTGGATGATGTCGGAACGGTAACCGAGGGCGGCGCGGTCGGCGCCAGACAACGGAAGCGCCAACTCAGCCCGGCGGCGCCGACGAGCGCCCATCAGGAACCGGGCCGTCGCCCAGGGCCGCCGCTGGGCCTCGACGAGCAGGCCCCACCCGAACAGTGATTCCAGGCTGAACGCGTCCCTGCGCAGGAGCGCCAGGCCCAACGCCGACTCGCTGGTAGCAGGAATCATCGCTTTGACCTGTACCGGCATCTGGTCGGCCATCGCCCACTGGGTGTAACCGAGGTAGCTGGGGCCGGTCAGCACCAGCGATCCACCGAACCAGGGCTGCTCGCACACCCAGTCGACGGTGTCAATTCCGTCGAACCGTTCGTGACGCAGTGGGTCGAACTCCCCGCCGGACCCGCCCGTGCCGCGAGAGCTCTGCATCAGCACCTGAAATCCCCGCTCGGCCAGTGGCCTGGCCAACTGCATCGCGATCGGCCCACCCCGTCCGTAGGGGCCGCGCAGCAACGCGGTCGGCAGGCCCTCTCCACCCGCCTGCGGTGCCCACCGGTCGGCCAGCAGTACGGTGCCGTCCCGCATCGGGACCTCAAGATCACGTTCGACTATGAGGTCCCTGGTCATCGGCGCGGGCAGCCCCAGCATCTTCTCGACGAGCAGACTGGCCACAGGGGGTGTTCTCATTCTGAATCCTCCGTATGCGTACGGGGCCGGTTGTGGTGCACGCTGGTGAGCAAGGACTGGATACGCAGCAGGCGCGCGGCGAATTCGCCCGGATCCAGCAGGTCCGGGCCGTTGACCAGCCATTCGTTCAGCGCCATCGCGGTACCGCCGGTGAGGAAGTCCGCCACCTCTCCGGCGGTCCGTTCGTCGAGATCGCCGAAGAGCTTTCGGGCGCTGGCGGCTCGGTAGGGACTGAACACACCGACCACGGTCCTGATCGCGGCGTGCGCACACGACCCGGTCAACATCGCACGGTAGAACGGGCGATGCTCGGCGAAATGGCGTGCCACCGCGAGCGCGGTGGGTGCCTCCTCAAGATCCTTCGGCAGCCGCGGCAGCAGTTCCAGCGTCACGAGTTCCGCCGCGGCCGCGACCAGCACCCCGTCCCGGCTCCCGAAATGCAGGTACAGCACCCGTCGGCTCACATCCGCGGCCTCAGCCAGCTCGGTCGCCGACACCGCGGTCGTACCGCGCTCGCCGACCAATCGCACCGCCGCCGACAACAACGCGGACCGTGATCGCTGCACCCGTCGGTCCAGCACTTCGGGCCTGTCTGGCAGATCGAACTCCATGGCTCCGATATTGCACACCTGTAACTGAATACACAAGTGTTACTCATGCGCGCTGTCGACTTTGTTGCCTGCCCATGCCGTCCCAGCACCCGGAATCGTTTGGCTTCCTGGCAGTGGCCTCCAGCCCCGTACCAAGGCCTTCGGCTCCCGCCGTCGGCTGCGTGCGAGAACCGTTACTGGCGCAGAGCACTTGTTCCGTTGCTGTCGTATTCCTGTGGCCACGGTCACGGCGCTGGTTTGCTGAACTGCCTTGTGCAAGGCGCCAATTGGAGACCTGAGACCTTGGGGCATAGGTTGACGGCATGGTGGAGGGGGCGAACTCCGCGGCGCAGACCATGCCGCAGGAGCAGCAGAAGAGGGGGCGGCATGCCGCCCAGCGGAAGAAGGACAAGGGCGGGCTGGCTCGTTCGTCCTTGCTGATGGCTGTTGGCACGGTGGTGTCCCGGGCGACGGGGCTGATCCGTCAGGTGCTGCAGGCCGCGGCGCTGGGCACGGGCTTGCTGGCCAGTACGTACAACACGGCGAACACCGTGCCCACGAGCCTGTACACGCTGCTGATCGGCGGCGCGCTCAACGCCGTGCTGGTGCCGCAACTGGTGCGGGCCAGGACGACGCAGCCTGATGGCGGACGCGCTTACGAGCAGCGTTTGGTCACGCTCGTGGTGTGCGTGCTGGGCGTGGGGACGGCGCTGGCAGTGTGGGCGGCGCCGCAGATCGTGGGCCTGTACATGCGGGACACCCCGGACAGCCATGAGGCGTTCGAGCTGACGGTGACGTTCGCCCGGTTCCTGTTGCCGCAGATCTTCTTCTACGGGCTGTTCAGTATCTACGGGCAGGTGTTGAACGCCCGCGAGAAGTTCGGCGCGATGATGTGGACCCCGGTGCTGAACAACGTCGTGCTGGTCGGCATGTTCGCCGCCTATCTGGGGCTGATGACGGTTCCCGACCGGGTGGAGGACATCACCGCCGACCAGGTGCAGTTGCTGGGGATCGGGACGACGGCAGGCATCGCCGTGCAGGCCCTGGCGCTGATCCCGTTCGCCCGGGCGGCCGGGTTTCGTTTCCGCCCGCGGTTCGACTGGCGGGGCACCGGCCTGGGCAAGAGCGTCCATGCGGCGAAGTGGACGCTGCTGTTCGTCCTGGCCAACCAGGTCGCCCTGACAGTGGTCACGAACTACGCCAACGCCGCCGACCAGGAGCTGCCGCAGGCCGGCGCAGGCTACTCGGCCTACACCTACGCGCAGACCATCTGGATGCTGCCGCAGTCGATCGTGACGGTGTCCCTGGTGACGGCGCTGCTGCCGCGGATGAGCAGGGCTGTCGCTGAGGGGCGCATCCCGGATCTGCGCGCGGACCTGTCCCGGGCGCTGCGGATCAGCGGCGTGGTTATCGTGCCGGCCGCTTTTCTCTTCCTCGCCTTGGGGCCGCAGATCGCGTCACTGCTGTTCGCCCACGGAGCATCAGACGCCGACTCGGTCCGCCCGTTGGGCTACATGCTGCAGGCGTTCGGGCTCGGGCTCATTCCGTTCTCCGCCCAGTACCTGCTGCTGCGTGGCTTCTACGCGTTCGAGGACACCCGCACTCCGTTCTTCATGGCGGCTTGGATCGCGGGCGTGAACATTGCTCTGGTCACCGCCTGTCATTTGATGCTGCCCGCCCGGTGGTCGGTCGTCGGCATGGCTGGGGCCTACACGCTCTCCTACGTGGCCGGTCTCGCACTCACCGCGCGTTTGCTGCGCAGGAGGCTTGGGGGTCGCATCGACGACGGCGGCCTGCTCCGCACCTACGGGAAACTGTTCTGCGCTGCGGGCCCTGCTGCTGGGCTGGGCTGGGCTGCAGCGCGTGCGTGTGCGGGCCTGGGAAGTGGAACGTGGCCTACGGCCGTCGCGCTGGCTACCGGGGCGCTGGCGACAGCCGTGGGGTACCTCCTTCTCGCCCGGATGATGAAGGTCAACGAGTTGCGTCGCCTGCCCGGGATGCGCTGAGTCCAGGCAGACGGTGTGAGGAGGCGTGCTTCATGGACGGTCCTGCGCGCGGCTGGCGATGTAGTCGAGCCAGTCCCGCTTGGCATATCTGGTCCAGCGAGTGGAGTTGCTGATGCTGGTGCCGGTGAAGTCGGCGAGAACAGATGCCGGCAGGTCGGTGGCAAGCGCGAGGCGAGCGCTGTTCCGGCTGGCGAGGGGCGCAATGCCGTGTCGACGGAGCTTCAAGTAGAGGTAGGTGGCTCCGAGAGCGCGGGCGGGCTCCTGCCCGGGGAACAGCCACGGTGTGGTGCTGGCCGTCTGATCGAGCTGCCAGCGTTTCTGGCGCTGGTCGCGCAATGCGCGAACCAGCTGAGCGACTTCGGGCGGCAGCGGAAGACGATGACCGCCGAGGTGGAGCGCCACCACCGTGTCGTCTTCGATGACGTCGTGCACGGTGAGTTCGAGCAGTCTGGTGTACTGCAGCCCGAAAAGGAGTGCCAGGGCGCCGGCCGTACGGACATCGAGAGGCAGAGCATCGTCGCCGAGACACCGCTGCAGGTGTTCGGCCTGGTCCTCGTCCGTGCTGAAGACGCTGGGTGCGGCGACGGGGGCCCTGGGGACTACGAGCTCGCCGGCCAGGCCCCGGCCTCTCGCCCAGGTGATGAAGGCACGCACTTCACGACGCTTCTCAGGCCCTTCCTCCAGCCACGTCTCGAGTTCTGGCTGTGTGAGCTCCCCGAGGGGGATGCCGTGCTCGTCGAGCCAGTCGAGCAGTTCCAGGGCTCGGCGCAGTCGCGATCGCATCTGGTGCTGCGTGCAGGCGCGTAGCGGGCGGTGCCGGTGGGTCCGGCGGATGCGGTGCAGCAGATACCAATGGGTGAAAGGGGTGAGCACCTTGCGCTGCGGGAGCGGTGCCTGCGCCAAGAGGGCATCCGCCCAGCGGGGCAGGGCCTCCAATCGGTCGTCCCGCGGTGGCAGCACCGCGGCGGCGACGAGGACGTCGCGGATGTAGCGAGTGGTCAGCGTGTTGGGCAGGTCGTCGAGCTGTTGGTGGGTGAACTCATCGTGCGAAAAACCTAGTTGTGACAGAAGAGCTGGCACTCCGTCGCGGGTCAGCCAGTACGCCACTCGGCGGGGGTGTCCGGCGGCGGAAAGAGCCGAGTGGAGGTCTTGCCGCTGTGCAGGGACCGTTGTGCCATCTCCACCGAGCGCCTCGGCCAGTTGCTTCGTGGCGAAGCAGCGGGTGCACAACTGCTCCCGGAAGATCCTGTCGCTCGTGCCGCAGCGCTGGCACGCGTAGGTGAGATCGACTCCGGCGCAGGGTCCGCAGATGCTGGCCCCTGCTTCGGTGGAACCGATGAGTGGACGTTGCTCTTCGCACTGAGCGCAGGCGCCGGGACGTGCGCGCACTGCCGCGTAGCAGTGTTTGCAGACCGGGCCCATCGGCCAGTAGGCGTGGACAGGTCGGTCGTGGAGACAGCGTGCGCATGGGCCCGTAGGGCGGGGACAGCAGCTCTGGCAGAACGGCTTGCCCGTCACCCTGCGCGCGCAGGTCCGGAGCCGGCCACAGGAGGAGCAGGCGACCGGCGGAGAGTGATAGCAGCGGGAGCACAGATCGGGCCTGCCGTCGCCACCGCGCCGGTCGACCGTGCGCACTTCTCCGCAGCTGCCGCAGCGGCGCTGGGGTTGTCGGTAGCAGCGCCGGCAGACCGGACCGTCCGCCGAGATCGCTTGGACTGGGGCTTCTGCTCCGCACCCGACGCAGGTGCGCTCGGGGCGTGGGTGGCATCCCTGACAGCGGACACTGCCGTCGGGCATGCGGTAGGTCGCGCGGCGTACGCGCCCGCACTGCCCGCATGTGGTGGCAACGTGCTTGCCGTAGCAGGTGCCGCAGAGCGGCCCGTTGGGGCCCTTGGCGTTGATCTTCATCTGTCGGTCGCAGCCTGAGCAGGTTTTCGGCGGCCGTACCCGACGAGCACAGGCCGAACAGCAGTGCCCGGCCGGGAGGCGATGTGTGAGTTGGCGCGAGGTCTTTCCGCAGCCGACGCACGTCGGCAGGGTGACCGGGCCGTGTCCGGCGGCCGCCAGGGCATGCGCGAGCCGCACCAGATTCTGCGGAGGTGTCGGGCCCGGATTCGTCAGGGCGTCTGGGTGATCCTGGAAATGGCGGGCAAGGGCGACGCAGGAACGTGCTGTGATCTTTCCGCGCTCCAGTGCCTGCGCTGCCTGTTCGCCGGTCACCCCCGTGAGCCGGGCAGTCAGATGGGCGACGACCTGTCGGTGAGCCTCGTCGAGGCGGAGAGGAGCGGTCATTCCGGGCCTGGGCGCCGGATCGTCGTGCGACGTGCTTGCGGCCGGGATACCGGCTGCTCGCCGGCGGTCTTGCGCACCTCAGCGTTGGCGACCTCCACCTGGATCAGGTCGTTGGGCTCACACGCGAGGATGTCGCACAGCGCGGCGAGCGTGTCCATGGACAGCCGTTGCGGTGTCTGGGTCACGAGACGAAACACCTGCTCACGCGACAAATGCACGCCGCGTTCAGCCAGCAGCGGGACGAGTTCCGTGGTCTGGAACATGCCCTTCTCCGCCATCCGGATCCGTAGCTGCCAGTCGATGCCCATCTTCCTGATCATGTTTCCTGCCCCCATAGATCGCCGTGCCGGGCTTGCAGCGAGCGTCGCAGCAGCCGGTTTCGGAACTCGTCCGAGACGTGGCTGTAGATGGCCGTGGTGCTGGCGTAGGCGTGGCCGACCTGGTCCTGGACGAACTTCTCTGGATAACCGAACTCGATCAGATGGGTAACGTAGCTGTGCCTTGTCTCCGCAGAGGCCGTGTGCGGATGACTCCGTGTAGCGATTGAGCAGGTCGGATCGTCGAGGCCGCGTTCGCGACCATGATGGTCGGCTGTGTTGCATTCCAGGTCTGCTGACGTGACCGACACCACACCGGCAGGCGGCGAGGGTATGAGGCGTGGGAAGCCCGCCGATGGTTTCGGTGATCGTGGTTTCCCTTCGGCTCAGACGCTCTTGACGACGAGTGCGGCTCTGGTCTGGGGCTGCGTGGTGTTGATGTAGTAGTCCTCGGCAGCCCGCCAACGATTGATCCACTCCTCTGAGTTCTGGGCGCGTTCCCGCAACCGTTGTAGGCAGATCTCGCGTGGGGTGTCGACGTAGACGGTGAGGTCGTAGTAGGCAGACAGCTCCGGGCGGGCGGAGTAGACCCCTTCCACGATCACCACGCTCCGGGGAGCGATCTCCCGCCAGCCTCCGAGCTGCCCGGTGGCCCAGTCGTAGGTCTCGTAGCGGGCGGCCTGATGGGCCCGCAAGGGCTCCAAGACCTGAGCGCGGAGTCGCTGCCAGTCGAAGTAGCGGTGGTAGCCCTGTTCGGCGTCGAGATCCTCGCGCTCGTGGTCGGGCATGGGACGGTAGAAGTCATCGCAGTGGACGACGACGCAGTCACCGACGTATCCGGCCACGGCGGCAGCCAAGGTGGTCTTTCCGGACCCGCCGGCGCCGTCGATAGCGACGATCTTGATGATGTCGCCGCGGGACGGGGCCTGCTGAAGGATGGCGTCACCGACATTCGTCGCCTGCTCGATCCCGTCCACGAACTGCTGGTGAACCCGTAGTTCGGTGGCCATGGCGGCACTGGACAGCACGATCGTCTTGGCCTCAGCCAGGGATCCCGGCCCGGCTCCCAGCAGTTCGCGAGTGACGGCGACTGCGTCGATGACACCGGTGCCGCGGTCTCGCAGCAACTGCTGAACCGCTTCCATGCCGCTGCCCTGCCCCAGCAACGGCCGGCAACCCTCGACCAGGGAGGCGAGCCGTGCAGCACGCTCTGGAGCAAGGCCCCGGATGTCTTCGAACATGGAAACTCCCTGGTGAGCGGGCGTCGGGCAGATGCCACGCTACTTAACCCATCAGATGTCGACCGCCTTCAGCGACGCTCCGAACGCTGCCGCCACGTCCTCACGGTCCCGCCCCGCCGCCAACGCGGCCACCGCCCGCAGCCGCAGGGACTCCGTGCCGAAGGCGACAGATGCCGTGCGTCCTCCATCAGATCGCTCACACCCCACCAACAACCCAGAACCCAAACCGTTTCCGATCAATACTGCTTCTTTGCGAACGTGCAGGTCATCATCGATGCCAACACCAAACTCGTGGTCGCGAGGGCCCGGCAAGCGTTCGTCGACACGGCCGACACCGATGTACAGGGCGACTCCGACCCGGCCCAGATCTGACAGAACGTGACGTGCCCGACGCCAGCATCACACCGAGCTCGTCGCCCCACGAGCTACCTACTCCGAGCGGCGGCGACTCGGCCCGTCCGAAGTAGCACTCTGCGGCGCCCTGGAGGCTCGCGGGTCTTGCGTTCTTGGAGTGATGCCCGTGGATCACCGGCCGGGCCACCGCGCAACCGGGTCGGCACCGGAAGCCGGGCACGTCACCGATACGCAGGGGGGGTATCCGGACAAAAACTATCCGGAATTCTTCTATCCGCTTCCCGTTACTCCCAGGCACGGGGTAACGTGGAGGTCAAATGGGGGTCAAATCCAATGTGGCGAATTTCGGACTTCCTTCGGCTTGGCGGAGGGATGGATTTCTCTGGGGAAGCCATTCCTTATCTCGACTTGTGACGCACATCACGTCGGCGGCGCTTGATGCTGAGCGGCGGGTTGTCCATATAGTGATCACGCCACGGGGGACGTCGATGGAAATCCGGAAGCCGAGCGCTTCGGCATAAATGCGGAACCGGATTTCGGGTCGAGTCGCCGCGTGTGCAGCGGAAACCGACACGAAAGGTAGAATCCCATGGCCAAGATCGCGGCTTTTATGAATGACCAACAGATGGGACCGCTCACGGAGGGTCTGGTGACGCGCGACGGCGTCCCCGTCATGGCTACCCCTGCGGTTGTGGCGGTGCCGGCCTGCCTCAAGATCACGGCGGCCGTCGTCGCCTTCACCATACCGGTCGGGGCGTACGTCGCCGGTCGAGTGGTGAACTGACGAAGACCTTCGAGGCTGTCCGAACCATCGATTAGGGAGATCGAAATGAGTCGAATCATCGACAGCGTCCGCATGGTCGCGGCGCCTTCGCTGACCGAGGGCGAAGCTTACCGCGTCACCAAGATGATGCCGGTAACGTTCACGCCCGCCGTCCTGGCCGTCACCCCGTACGCCGCTGGCGGACTCGCTGCCGGTGCCGCCGCCGTCGGCGCCTACGAGGCCGGCCGTGCGGCGGCCAAGGGCTGACGGTCGGCCGGTGGCCGGGTGTGAACCCGGCCCTCTGGTGACGCTTGAAGAGTGACCTCTGAGAGCGAGCGGTGGAAGCTGTCGGGCCGCGCTGGAATCGCGGCCCGACAGCTTGCTCATGCTAGCTCAACCAGTGGTTGAGTTGAGAGGAAGCATGTTTTGAGGTATCTGCGGAAACTCGCCTCGACGGTGTTCTCCCCCATACCGCTGTCCCGCAGCAAGGCGCTGGGGATATCGGAAAGACTTTCGGCCCTCACCACCCTTTCTTCTTCGCTGGAATACTTACATCAGCGCAAGCAACTCGATCCCGGCGGGCTGAACGACTGGGACATCATGAAGAAAAGCCCTGAGGCCAAGAGCATCGCAATTCGCACCATCAGCAATGCCATAGGGAACAAGAGGGTGACCATCGCGCTGCACGTGGCTCGTGCGGCAGTCAGTATCGGGCTGCTGGCTCCTGGCAATAGCCGTTGGCGCGGAACGGGAACGCTATTTCTCAGCGGAACCACCTGTCTCCTTCAGGCCCGACACCGCTACGGAACGGACGGATCGGATCAGGTGGCCACCCTGGTGCAAAGCGCCACCGGACTGGCTCGGCTGTCGAAGGACACGCAGACCCAGGACGCGCTGCTCTGGTACGTGGCCATGCAGGCAAGCCTCTCCTACGGCGCGTCAGGCTGGGTCAAGCTCATGGGGGAGAGATGGCGCAACGCATCGGCGCTGCCCGGGGTAATGCGCACCCGTACGTACGGATCCGAAGGGGTCTACCGCCTGACCCGGCGGTACCCGAGGGCCTCGAGGTATGTTCAGCACGGAGTGCTCGCACTGGAGTGCCTCTTCCCGCTGGTCTATGTGGCCCGCGGACGACTCACCCGGCCGATCCTGGCCGCAGCCGGCGGCTTCCACGTGGCCAACGCCTTCGTCATGGGGCTCGGCCGTTTCATGACCGCGTTCCCCTCCATGCACCCGATGGTCGCCTACACCGCAACCCCGTCCACGCACCCGGCGGTCGCCGGGCGTGACGACCGCGCAGTCAAGGCCGCGGTCCTCCTGTTGGCCGCAGGCATCGCGGCCGGTGTCACCGTCTCGACGCAGCGCCGTGCCGTGGTCCTGGAAGGTTGGCCCACCTCCCGGACGGTTGTGTCCCGACACAATAACGAACTGATGTTCGAGTCAGGCGGCCAGGAGGACTCGGAAGCGCCGGTACTGGTGTTCTGCGCCGGCCTCGCTTCGACCTCGGAGCACTTCTCCTGGATCACCGAGCGGTTCGTCCAGGACTCGGAGCACGCTGTGGTGGCCTACGCGCGGGCCGGCTACGCGGGCAGTATCCGCCGCAGCCCGGCCCCGTACACGCTGGACGAGTCCGTCGACGACCTGGAGGACTTGGTCCGCGCGGTAGTTCCCGCACACCGCCAGGTCGTACTCGTCGGGCACTCACTGGGCGGCGAGCTGATCCGCCGGGCCGCATCGAGGTTGACAGACCGCGTGGCTGGTCTCGTCTACCTCGACCCAGCGCACCCTGCCGAACTGCAACGCTCCGAGCGCCAGAGCGACGGGGCCAAGGATCTGCGGGAGACAATCTCGCACGCCGCCCTCTACCTGCGGTTGGGCACGGGCATCCTCATGAGCCGTCCGGACTGGGTCGACAAACTGCCCAAGGCCTACCGCCACAAGGCGTTCTTGCAGTACGCGGACGCCCGGCTGTGGAAGGCCGCCAAGCGCGAGTGGGCCGCGGTCGAGAAAGAGTTCAGGGCCTTCGAGGGCAACATCGACCCGATCAACGCCCCTGGACTGGTCATCGTCGCGCAGCAGACCGTGGACCGGGACCCAGAGCAACTCCTGCTCTACAGCGAGCTCTCCAGGGTCCACCGGGGCCAAGGCGAACTGGGCGGGATCAAGGTTGTTGAGGGATCGGACCACGACTCCCTGCTGACCAACGCCCTGCACGCGCACAAGGCGGCGGAACTCATGACCGAGTTCCTCAATACCGGGCTTCACCCAACCGCGACTGCCGAAACCAGTGCGAAGAGGGAAGGGGTGGAAAGGTGAGGCCGGCCGAACTCCTCAGGACGACCTTCACCGGGAAGGGCTCTGCGGCCCGACTACTCGGAGCGGGCATGCTGCTGGCCACAGTCGCCGCACAGCACCCACACCCGGCGTTCGACCGGTCCCGCGCCAGAGACCTCTTCTCACTGATACCGAACTGGAAGTTCTTTGCACCGAATCCGGCGGTGCACGATTTCCACTACGTCTACCGGACGCTCGAACCGGGTGGCGGAACCAGCGACTGGCGCGAAATCGAGCTGATCGAGCCCCGCCGCATGTCTCAGGCGTTCTGGTTCGCCACCCGCCGGTCCGAGAAGGCGGTCTTCGACATCTGCACCGCGATCCTGCAGATGGCCGTCAAGGGCGGACCCGGGGACGTGCAGAACAGCTCCTCCTACGAAGTACTGGTCCAGTTCATCCGCAAGACAATCCTCGACACACCGGGCACCGGAGCCGGTGTCCAGGGCTTCCAGTTCGCCGTGGTGCGCGCTGCGGGCCACGACGAGACCGAGGACCCGGAAACGCTGTTCGTTTCGCCTTATACGCCGATGGCGGCATCCCGCACACCCCATTTGGCCACCGCCTAGGGCGTGTGCGAAAGCCCCGTCTGGCTCGCGACGCCTGGCACGCACGCTCGCCGCATTGCCGGATTCGTTCGAGTGTGTCCTGGCCGTCGAGGGTGCCAGTCCTCCGCCCTGTGATCGCATGCACCAGACGCCGCGAGCCCCGCCCTACGGGCGGACGGCGCTACTTTCGACACACACCTAGTCGGGCTGCCTGCAACCGGTGAGGAAGAGACCCACACAGATGAACAGCACGGTGGAAGACATCGGCTACGGAACCCAGTTCGCCGCCTGGTACGACCGGATATTTCCTAAAGACGCCGGCGCCGAGTCCATCGCGGACGCACTTGCGGCGCTGCACCCAGCACCCGAGGCGGGGACCCTGGAATTCGGCGTCGGCACCGGCCGGATCGCCATCCCGCTCGCCCGCAGGGTCGGCCCGGTCACCGGGGTCGACTCCTCGCCCGAGATGCTGGCCCTGCTGGCCGTGGATCCGGGCGCCGAGGGCGTCACCGGGATCCACGCAGACATCCGCGCCTACCGCGACGTGCGCCAGTACAGCCTGGTGTACGTGGTGTGCGGGGTCCTCTCCATGCTCCTCACTCACGAGGACCAGCAGGAGGCCGTTCACCGCGCTGGCGAGTTGCTGGCACCGGGCGGCCGCCTGGTCGTCGAGACCGGTAACCGCCCGGCCGTGGAGGCCTTGCACGACGGCCAGGCGCGCACGACGCTCTTCACCCCCTACCCGGAGCCGGGCACAGGACTGCAGACGCACTCCACCCTGCCTCCCGGCTCCGACCTGTGGCAGTGCTCCCACATCTGGTACGAGGCTGACGGAACCAGCCGGGTGGGCAACGAGCTCTCTCGGCTGACCACTCCCGACGAGGTCGACGGCTACGCCGCAGCTGCCGGGCTCACCCCGGAAGGCCGTTACGGGAGCTGGGACCTGTCCCCGTACACAGAGCAGTACCCGATGTTCCTCACCACCTACATCAACAGTGCCTGAGCATCGCAGCTGGAAACCTCGTCCGGCACAGCAAATAACGAGAAAGGAGCACTGATGACAGCAATTCGTGCCGTCTGGTTCATCACCGCGTTCGTCATCGCCGTCCCGGTCATGATGGTGGTCTTCCGCGAGGACGGTGACTTCACCCGGGCCGGGTTCTCCAAGAGCCTGATCTTCGGCGCCGCCATCGGCGTGGTCGCCACGATCGCCGCAGGCAGGGGCAGACAGTGAACCTGACCGTGATCGTCCGCCGACACCGGCTCCTGCTCGGTGCGGGGATAGTGCTCGGGCTGGGCGGCACAGCCGCCACGCTCCTGCAGCCCCTGCTCATCGGCGACCTGATCGAAGCGGTTGCCCTGGACGAGTCGATGGCGTGGCCGATCGTGCTGATCGCTCTGTTGTTCGTCGCCGACGCCCTGCTCGCTGCCACCCACTTTTATCTGATCGGCCGGGCCGGGGAAAACATCGTCCTCGACATGCGGACGACCCTCACCGGCCGTCTTCTGCACTCCCGGATGCGGGCGTTCAACCGGCTGGAGCACGGCGACGTGTTCACTCGTACCGTCGCCGACACCTCCCTGGCTCGCGTCGCCCTCTCCTCTTCCGTCTCCCAGATCATCACCTCGGGGCTCTCCACCCTCGGTTGCGTCGCTGTCATGGCGTGGATCGACTGGCAACTGCTGCTGGTTACCGTTGGCTGTCTGGGGGCCGCATCAGCAGCCGCACTCGGGCTGGCCCGCGCGGTCCGCAAGGCCGCGAGCACGAACCGGGAGGACACGAGTGTCTACGGTTCGGGGCTGCTTCGCGTCCTTGGCGCGCTGACAACGGTCAAAGCCTCCCGGGCGGAGCAGCGCGAAGCCGAGCACATCGCGGAGCTGGCAGACGCCGCGAGGGTCAGCGGGATCCGGGTGACCCGGCTGTCGGCGATGCTGATGCCGGCCATGAACGTCGGAACCCAGGTGTCCCTCGCCGTGGTGATCGCGTGGGGCATGGCCCGCACCGCCACGGGGGCCCTGCCCATCGAGGACCTCACCGCGTTCATCATGTACCTCTTCTACTTGGTGTCGCCCTTGGTGGTCCTGTTCATGTCGATCGGGGAACTCCAGCAGGGCCGGGCCGCCATCGACCGGGTCAAGGAGCTGGCCGATATCGAGGTCGAGACCGCCGGGACCACGGACGGGGCCCGACCCACCGCCCCTGCCGACGGAAGCCCCTCGATCGAGTTCAAGGACGTCACCTTCGCTTACCACAAGGGCGCTCCCCCCACCGTCGAAGAGGTGTCTTTTTCGCTACCGCCCACCGGCATCACCGCGATCGTCGGCCCGTCCGGCGCGGGCAAAACCACCCTATTCCAACTCATCGAGCGCTTCCAGACACCGGACCGCGGCACTATCCACTTGGCGGGCGAGGACGCCGCCACCATGTCCCTCGGCGAACTTCGCGCACGTATCGGTCTGGTGGAACAGGAAGCCCCCCTGATGCGCGGAACGGTTCGGGAGAACCTCACCTATGCCCATCCCGCCGCCACTGAATCCGACATCGCGGAAGCCCTGGCCGCGGCGCACCTCACTGATGTCGTCGATGCCCTGCCGCAGGGCCTGGACACCCCGCTCGGCGAGGGCGGTATCGGACTCTCAGGTGGACAGCGCCAGCGCCTCGCCATCGCCCGCGCACTGCTGGCTCGTCCGGGAGTACTGCTGCTGGACGAGGCCACCTCCCATCTGGACTCCGACTCCGAGACGGCGCTGCGCGGGGCCCTCACCACCATCGGCGCCCGCTGTCAGGTCCTCACCATTGCCCACCGTCTCTCCACCACCATCGACGCGGACCGGATCCTCCTCGTCGAAGGCGGTCGGCTGCGCGCCAGCGGGACGCACGGCGAACTGATGGAGAGTGACACCACCTACCGGCGGCTCGCCGTCCAGCAGCTTGCCCCCGGGATCGCGGTCGCATCGTGAGTGATGCCGCGGTCGTGGGAACCGGCCCCAACGGGCTGGCCGCAGCGGTGACCCTGGCTCGGGCCGGGCTCAAAGTCGACCTGTACGAGAAGGCGGACACGATCGGCGGCGGCCTGCGCACCACCTCGCTCTTCGACAGCGAGGTGGTGCACGACATCTGCTCGGCCGTCCACCCGATGGCCGCTGCTTCCCTGTTCTTCCGCGCGTTCGACCTGCCCGCGCGCGGCGTGGCGCTGCTGCAGCCCGAGATCCAGTACGCGCACCCGCTGCTCGGCCGACGCACGGTGGCGGCCTGGCGCGACCTCGCCCGTACCTCCGAGCAACTGGGAGCGGATGGGCCTCGCTGGGAGCGGCTGATGCGGCCGCTGGCCGACCGCTCCAGCGGGGTCGTCGACCTGATCCTGTCCAGCCAGCGCGCACTGCCACGTGACCCACTGGCAGCGCTGCTGCTGGGGCCCAGGGTCCTGGCCCACGCCGGGCGACGCAGCCCGTTCGTGACGCCGCAGGCTCGTGCCCTGCTGACCGGAGTCGCCGCTCACGCCGTCGGTAAGCTCCCCACCCTGGCGTCCGCCGCTGTCGCCATGCTCCTCGCGCACACGGCACACAGCACCGGCTGGCCGCTACCGGAAGGCGGCAGCGCCCGAATCGCGGACGTCATGGCCGAGGACATCACCGCGCACGGTGGTGTCTTCCACACCGGGCAACACGTGCGGGACCTGTCCGAGCTGGGAAACGTCCCGATCGTCCTGCTGGACGTGGGCCCCAAGGGCTTCCTCGGTATGGCCGGGGACCGGCTGCCAACCGGATACCGGCGGGCGCTGGGCCGCTATCGCTACGGACCCGGAGCGGCGAAGGCCGACTTCCTTCTCAGCGGTCCGATTCCCTGGGCCGACCCGCTCGTAGGCCGGGCCGGCACGGTGCACGTCGGCGGCACGCACGAGGAGATTACCCGACAGGAAAGCGCCGTCGCAGTCGGGAAGCGGGGCGCGGCCCCTTTCCTGCTGGTCGTCGACCCCGCCGTTACCGACCCGTCCCGGGCCGTGGCAGGCAAGCGGCCCGTATGGGCCTACGCCCACGTCCCGCACGGCGACACCCGCGACGCCGTGGAACTCGTCCGCAAGCGCATCGAAGAGTACGCGCCCGGGTTCACCGACACGGTCCTCGCGTCGCGCGGCCGCTCAGCAGCCGCGTTCGAGGAGTACAACCCCAACTATGTCGGCGGGGACATCGGCGCCGGCGCGTTGACCCTGCGCCAGTCCCTCGCCCGACCGACGCCCCGCTGGAACCCGTACACCACACCACTCCCCGGCGTGTACCTGTGCTCGGCGGCGACCCCACCCGGGCCGTCCGTCCACGGCATGTGCGGTCATCTCGCGGCCCTGTCCGCGCTCCGCCGCCATCATGGCATCCGTACCGCTCCCGCCCTGTCACCGGTCCCCAGGCATCGAAGACCCTCCTGACCACGTGCAACGCGGCGCCTACTCAATCCCACTCCTAGAGGACGATCCCGATGAACAGCACCCCGACGACGCCCCTGCTCACGGCCTTGTGGAAGCGCCACGGCCTGTTCTTCGGGGCCGGGACTCTGTGCGTCCTCGTGAACATGAGAGGGATCGGTCCCCTCTGGTGGACGGGCGTCGTCCTGCTCTCGATCGGCGGGACCATGCGCTGGTCTCTGGCTCGCCAGCAGCGGCCCCCGTACGAAAGCCCTTCCATCGCTCTCCGTGTTCCCGTCGACGGGCGCTGGGTCGCGCTGAACGGCCCCGCCACAAAGGTGCCGAGCCACACCCACAGCCACGCACAAACGTACGCCATCGACCTCAAGCACGCACCACCCGCGGACGCCCCGGCCGACCCGGCGTTCCGTGTCCTGTGGCCGCTGGGCAGGCGCCCGCAAGGGTATGCGACCTTCGGCAGGCCCGTGCTGGCACCGGCCGACGCGGTGGTCGTCGCGACGACAGCCGGGCAGCGAGACCATCTGACCCGGATGTCGCTGCCCGCCTTCGGATTCCTCTACCTGGAAGGCTTCGTACGCGGCCTGGGCTGGCCGCGCCACATCTGGGGCAACCACATCCTGCTGGACCTCGGCGACGGTGTGTACGCGGGCTTCGCCCACCTGCGGCGCGGCTCGCTCCAAGTGGCGGTGGGCGACCGCGTCCGGGCTGGGCAGAAGATGGCCGAGTGCGGGAACTCTGGCAACTCCTCCGAACCCCACCTGCACTTCCAGCTGATGGATGGCCCAGACGTGATGACTGCACACGGCCTTCCCTTCACATGGGACTACCGGGTCGACGAGGGCGGCGCCGAGGCCGCACCGCGCACTGGAGTCCCCAAGGACGGCACCTTCTTCGTGACGCTCGAGAACCGGACGTCACCCCGCGGAGCTGACACATGAGAACCCCCTGGCATGCCTGCGAAGTCAGGGGAACAGGGATGGGAACCACATCACGAGCGAGAACGGCGGCGTTTGCCGCCGTGACTAGTAGGGCTTTGTTAGGTGGTGTCGTAGGGCTGCCATGGGGTGGGTTGTCGGCAGGTGGGGCAGGTCCCGGTCCAGGTGGCTAACAGGTGTTGGAGGAGGGCCAGGGCCTGGTAGAGGGTCAGGCCCTGGCAGGGGCTTTTGGGCAGGACCTCTGTTCGGTCAGGAAGAGGTGGGCGGCGGTGACGAGGGTGACGTGGCGGTGCCAGCCGGTGAATGAGCGGCCCTCGAAGTGGTCGAGTCCCAGGGTGGTCTTCAGCTCGCGGTAGTCGTGCTCGATGCGCCAGCGCAGTTTCGCGAGCCGGACCAGGTCACGGGCGGGGATGTCGGCCGGGAGGTTGGAGATCCAGTACTTGACCGGCTCGTTCTCCCCTTCGGGCCACTGGGCGATCAGCCACCGCGGTGCGATGACACCGTCCGGGGCGGGTTTCGGGCGGCGGCCGGTGAGGCGGACACGCAGGAAGACGAAGCGGGCGGACATGGCGGCTTTCGAGCCCTTGCGCCAGGTGACCGCGACTGCCGTGTCACGTCCTGCGGCCAGGACGTGTTCACGCAGGCTGACCGCGCGGGTGCGGTAGCGGGGCAGCGGACGCGGTCCGCGCCCGCTGTAGGGCGGCTGGTGCGGCACGGCCGGCTCGGCGTGGGCGGTCATTTCGCCCTTGGCCTGCAGCGCGTAGGCCAGGCCGCGGTTTTCCAGGCCGCGGCGGAAGCCGGCGTTCGCCCCGTAGCCGGCGTCCGCGACCAGCACCGCGGGCCGTAGCCCGGCGGTGGCCAGTTCGTCGAGCATGTCCAGGGCAAGCCGCCACTTCGGCCGGTGATGCTCACCGTCGGGGATCCGGCAACGGGCCCGCCGGCCGGCCGCCTCGGCCCCGTCCCAGCTGCCGGGCAGGAACAGCCGCCAGGACAAGGGGCAGGACGCCGTGTCGGACGCGGCATGGACACTGACCCCGATCTGGCAGTTCCCGACCTTGCCCAGGGTGCCGGAGTACTGCCTGGCCACCCCGGGTGAGGACGTTCCGTCCTTCGGGAACCCGGTGTCGTCCACCACCCACACCTGCGGCCGCACCACCGCCACCGCACGCCGGGCCAACCCCGTGCGAACAGTGTCCACCGGCCAGGTCGACGAGGTCATGAACTGCTGCAACTGCTGATGATCCACACCCAGACGCCCGGCCATCGGCTGCATCGACTTCCGACGCCCCTCCAGCAGCAGACCCCGCAGATACAGGCTGCCCTTCACCCGCTGGTCAGCACGAGCCAAGGGCGCAAACACCTCCCCAGCGAACTCCTCCAACCGACCCCGACACGCAACGAGTTCATCCACCCTCATACCAGCAGGAAACCACCAGAAGGGCCACTTACCCAGAGACATAACAAAGCCCTACTAGTCTTCTGAGTCAGGAATTCTGTTCAGATGTTTAGACTTGGCCTGTGGCACGCACTGGACGGCCGAAGGCCGCGTTGGTTCTGTCGGACGAG
>NZ_JBHYZP010000064.1:0-26341 GCF_042752355.1 Streptomyces sp. NPDC059255 | reverse complement strand
GGTGTGGTGGCCCCCTCCCGCCCCGCGGGGGGGGGGGCGGCCCCCGGGGACGGGGGCGGTGTCTGTTCTGCCGCGCCACACCCCCCCCACAACCCCCCCCCCGCCCCCGGCCCGGCGTGAAGCCGGACCGGGGCGGGGCCGTGCGCGAGAGGGACGTGCCGTCCCCGCGAGGAGAGCGTGCCGTCCCCGCGACGATGACGTGACGCCCGCCGGGAAGGCGCCGCGCGTCCCGTGGGGCGTCAGCCGAGGGTGGCGATCGCCTGGTTGAAGGTCTTCGACGGGCGCATGACCGCCGCGGCCTTCTCCGCGTCGGGCCGGTAGTAGCCGCCGATCTCGGCGGGCGAGCCCTGCACCGCGATCAGCTCGTCGACGATCGTGCCCTCCTGCTCGGTCAGCGTCTTGGCGAGCGCGCCGAACGCCTCGGCGAGCTGCGCGTCGTCCGTCTGCTTCGCCAGCTCCTGGGCCCAGTACAGCGCCAGGTAGAAGTGGCTGCCGCGGTTGTCGATGCCGCCGACCTTGCGGCTGGGCGACTTGTCCTCGTTGAGGAAGGAGCCGGTCGCGCGGTCGAGGGTGTCGGCGAGGACCTGGGCGCGCGGGTTGTCCGTGGTCTGCGCGAGGTGCTCGAAGCTGACCGCCAGCGCGAGGAACTCGCCCAGGCTGTCCCAGCGCAGGTAGTTCTCCCTGACCAGCTGCTGCACGTGCTTGGGCGCGGAGCCGCCGGCCCCGGTCTCGAAGAGGCCGCCGCCGTTCATCAGCGGGACGACGGAGAGCATCTTCGCGCTCGTGCCCAGCTCCAGGATCGGGAACAGGTCGGTCAGGTAGTCGCGCAGCACGTTGCCGGTGACGGAGATCGTGTCCTCGCCGCGCCGGATGCGCTCCAGCGAGAACGCGATCGCCTCGACCGGCGCCATGACCCTGATGTCGAGCCCGTCGGTGTCGTGCTCCGGCAGGTACGCCTCGACCTTCTTGATCAGGTTCGCGTCGTGCGCGCGCCCCTCGTCCAGCCAGAACACGGCCGGGTCGCCGGTCGCGCGGGCGCGGCTCACGGCGAGCTTGACCCAGTCCTGGATGGGCAGGTCCTTGGTCTGGCACATGCGGAAGATGTCACCGGCGTTCACCGGCTGCTCCAGCACGGCCTCGCCGGCCTCGTTCACCACGCGGACCGTGCCCGCGGCGGCGATCTCGAAGGTCTTGTCGTGGCTGCCGTACTCCTCGGCCTTCTGCGCCATCAGACCGACGTTGGGCACCGAGCCCATCGTCGACGGGTCGAAGGCGCCGTTGGCGCGGCAGTCGTCGATGACGACCTGGTAGATCCCGGCGTAGCTGCTGTCCGGGAGGACCGCGATCGTGTCGGCCTCGGCGCCGTCCGGGCCCCACATGTGGCCGGAGGTGCGGATCATGGCCGGCATGGAGGCGTCGACGATGACATCGCTCGGCACGTGCAGGTTGGTGATGCCGCGGTCGGAGTCGACCATCGCCAGCGCGGGGCCCTCGGCCAGCTCGGCGGTGAAGGACGCCGCGATCTCCGCGCCGCCGGGCAGCGACTCCAGGCCCTTGAGGATGCCGCCGAGACCGTCGTTCGGGGTCAGGCCGGCCGCGGCGAGCGTCGCGCCGTGCGCGGCGAACGTCTTCGGGAAGAAGGCCCGTACGACATGACCGAAGATGATCGGGTCGGAGACCTTCATCATCGTGGCCTTCAGGTGCACGGAGAAGAGCACGCCCTCGGCCTTGGCGCGGGCGATCTGCGCCGCGACGAACGTGCGCAGCGCCGCCACCCGCAGCACCGACGCGTCCACGACCTCGCCCGCGAGGACCGGCACGGACTCGCGCAGGACGGTGGTGGAGCCGTCCTCGCCCGCCAGCTCGATCCGGAGCGAACCGGCCTCGGCGACGACTGCGGACTTCTCGGTGGAGCGGAAGTCGTCGGCGCCCATGGTCGCGACGTTCGTCTTCGACTCGGCCGACCAGGCGCCCATGCGGTGCGGGTGCGCCTTGGCGTAGTTCTTCACGGAGGCGGGGGCGCGGCGGTCGGAGTTGCCCTCGCGCAGCACCGGGTTGACGGCGCTGCCCTTCACCTTGTCGTACCGCGCGCGGATGTCCTTCTCCTGGTCGGACTTCGGGTCGTCCGGGTAGTCCGGGAGCGCGTAGCCCTGTCCCTGGAGCTCCGCGACGGCCGCCTTGAGCTGGGGGATGGACGCCGAGATGTTCGGCAGCTTGATGATGTTGGCCTCAGGAGTCCTGGCCAGCCCGCCCAGCTCGGCGAGCGCGTCATCGATCCGCTGGCCGTCCTGGAGCCACTCGGGGAAGCCCGCGATGATCCGTCCCGCCAGCGAGATGTCGCGGGTTTCCACCGAGACCCCGGCCGTCGAGGCGTACGCCTCGACCACCGGCAGGAACGAATACGTCGCCAGGGCCGGGGCCTCGTCGGTGTGCGTATAGATGATGGTCGAGTCAGTCACCGGTGCTCCGCTCCACGTCTGCAACATACGTCTGCAACATTGCTCGACATCAAGATATCTCGTGACCCCCCTCCGGGGGACAGGGCCCCGGCTGTGACCGAGAGCTTTAGTTGGCGAATCATGATCTGAACGGTGAAGGTCGGAAGCGCATCGAGAATTCTTGTTGGCGGATCTTGAGAGAGTTAGTTGGCGGATCATGTTGCGGGTGCTCACTGCGCGTGAGCACGTCGATATCGTCAGGCCAGTCTGCTGCTTGCGTCCTGTCGAGCAGGTCGGGCCCAGGCTGTGCGTTGGAGATCACTATCAGCGCAGGAGCGCCGTCTCGGCGGCCTTCGTCATGCTCTGCTCGGATTGCCCCCGATTCGTCGCAGGCTCGGCAGGCGATATCTGTCTCCACGGCACTGCCCGAGAGCCATCAGAAGCGATCTAGATCGAACCAACCAGCTGCGACCGAGGCGGCAGCCGGCTATCTCTGGTGCGGTGTCCTTGCGTCGTGGTGTGCAAACGAGGCCGGGCCGGGGTTTTGTCCCCTCACGCCTGCATGCCTGAAAACGGATAGCCACAGCATGTCGGCAGACACAGAGTTGCAGGTCCCGGGGAGCTCGATCCCAACCATGCGCACGCGCCACTGTGTCGAGCCCTGTGTCTACGGGGAGTCGGTACCTGTTGAAGCGGAGGCGGTGAACCGAGCCCGCCAGAAGCTGGCAGCGTCCTGTCCTTGCTGCATCGCAGTGAACTCGTCCGACCGCTGTGCGAGAGCGGCAGCGGGCGACGTGCCCTGAACGTAGGACTCGAGACCGCGGTTGAGCGCGCTGCTGCTCAGGAACTCGGCGTACTCGCGCACGGACGCGACAATGGCAAAGCTGGCGGGGTTGCCGTGCACCAGGGCATTGCGGACACGACTCCGTCTGTCCTTCAACACGGCGCCCTCGGCGGTGTAGTTCGCGATCAGGGCGCTGTACTCGGCAAGGTCGCTCACACTGGCGAACATCCGCCTGATCCAGGCACGCTCGGACTCGATGCGGCAGAGCGAGAGGAGATCGTCGCAGCGGTCGGCGACGAACAGGATCCACGGGCGCGACGGTTTGCCTGCGAGCCACTCCCGGGTCAGCTCGCTGCGCAGTTCGCTCTGATGCGTGACGCCGAGCAGGCACATACCAACGGCCTGCTGCACGTCGGTCAGCCATCGCGTGTGTGGCCAGCGCTCGCCGAGGAGATCGAACAGGTCGTTGGGGGCGAGCGCGGCGTGTGCCGCGACGTGTTGCACCACACGGTCCGCGAGAGGGATCACACTGCTGATGTCTGCCTCGGACGGCTTGCGCATCGCCATGGCGCGGCTGAAGGGGTGGTCGGCGGCTGTCTGCGCTTCGAGTGCGGCCTTGAGGAACCGGGGAAGCTCCTCGCGGGCCAGCGCCGAGGCGATGCGCGGTCCATGCTTCTTGATCGCGTCCGCGGTGATGCTCGCGCCGTAGTGATCGTCGGGGAAGCCTGTCTCGCGCTGGGAGACAAGCCAGCTGAGAGGGCCGGTCTTGCCGGAGCGCAGGATTCCGTACTGGGCGAGGTGCGGGCGAATCCCGCCGGAGTTGTGGATCGAAACGTTGAGGATCGTGTTCACTACGTCCACGGCGCGCTCCAACGCACCGGCTGCCGTGGTTGTGCCGAGGTCGACGCGCACCAGGAAGTCGACGTCGGACTCCTCGTCAGCCATCTTTGCGACCTCGAAGACGCCACCGTGCTGCACCAGCTCCCAGAGCTCCGCCTTGTGCTCGAAGTCTTGGCGCTCGGGCCTGGCATTGGGTACCGCCCAGTGGGCATTGATGAAGGACACCCGCCCGGCGGAGAGGTGCATGAAAGCCTTGCCCTGATAGCCGAGCCACACCACGACCGGTTCGACCTGGGCCGGAGTGCCGATGTGGTTTCGGGCGTTCGTGATCCGCTCGGGCAGCGGCACGTTCTTCTGGCCGATGGGGATGTCGTGGGGGTCGCGGCCGAATGCGACTATCGAGACGAGGTCGCGGAAGATCCGTTCCGCGTTGAGGCCGCGCCTGTGCAACTGGTCGAAGAGCAGTTCGGCGATCGGGCGGTACTCCCGGCCCGCCAGGGTGCGGTCTTTAGCGGTGGCCACGAGGTCGTCCCAGCCGGCGCGGACGGCTTCGTCCGTCTCGAGCGCTTCGAGGAGGTTCTTCGCGGTGTCGGTGACGTTGGTCCAGGAGGCGTCGGTGCGGGTGCCCGGCGGCTGCTTCAACACCGCCGAGGGGCCACCGGTGAGCTGCGAGAAGGCGGTTTGGAACCGTGCGAGTGGTGCGGCGATGCGCGCGCGGAGGAAGACGCCGAGCGCGTCGACGGACCCGTCGAGGTCGAGCTGCAGTGACCTGCGGTTGGCGGAGTTCTTCCAGGCGTCGACGCCGCTTGCAACCTCTACCCACTGCAGGACTTCGTCTGCGAGCACGGTGAGAGGTACGACGCTGCTGACGCCGTGGTGGCGGTCGAGCGACGAGACGAGAGACTTCAGCCACTCCGGATCGGTAGCGGACCAGTGGTCGCTGACGTTGTAATCGATCATCATCGTGAGCCGCCCGCCTCTCGCGCGGTCCTGGCAGTCGGCCGGAAGGACTGCTTCGCTATGGGCCTGTGAGAATAGGGGGCACGCTCGGCCGCAGCCGAGGGATTTTGGCGTCGCCCCTCCACAGCGCGCCTGGCCTGCGGGGCAATGCCGGCGGATTCACTCGGCAGAGGCCTGGCCGCGCTCTTGGTCGAACACCGTTCGCAGGCCGTCCACTTGGTCGGCGAGTTCGGTCAGCAACTGCGTTACCGTCGCCTCACTGTCCTGCGTGCCGCATTCCCGAGTGGCACGCCGGCGCTCCGCCTGTTCGTTGTTTGGCCCCCAACCTTCGGCCGTGACCACGGCGTGCAGCCGAAGCCTTCGCCGGGCCAGTACCTGGACGGCTGCGGCCGCCACGAGCGTGTACGAGGAGGCGGGCAGGTTCTCCACCACGCACATGTAGCCAGTCTGGTCATAGATCGTTTCCCCGGACAGTCCCGGGCTGCGCTGCTTGAGCTTCCGTGGGATGGCCTGTGTACGGGAGTGTGTGTCCACCGTGGTCGCAGGCACGCTGGTCGCGCCCGCCAGCTCGGAGAACGTCATCGCCTGCCCCTGCTGCCCGCCAATGGCGGAGAGCGGCTGGTCGCGCATGCCGAGCAGGTCCCTCGTCGACCGTCGGCGCGAGGACAGGTGATCAAGGATGCTCCAGACATGCGGGCGCCAGCCCGCGACCACCGAGTACCGCCAGCCGCAGGCCGCCGCCACTTCTCTGGCCGCCGCGAACTTCAGCGCGTCCTCTTCCTTGATCAGCTCCATCGGTCGGACGTCCAGCAGCCACATCCCGCCGCCGATCACGGCCAGGAAGTCCGGGATGTGCCAGGACTGCCCGCCCGCATGCTCGAAGTCCAGCCGGAACGGTTGCGACAGCACCTCCGATGCCCTCAAGAAATCCAGCGCGACCAGCAGGCGCATCTCCTCCAACGACTCGAGGCCGTGCTTCCTGCCTGTGGAGGCCGTCACTTCAAGCCCGGGGCGATGCCGCTGCTTCGCCCGCCACGTGAACCCCCGCATCGGGCGGGACGACAGCACCGGTACGTGAGCCATATCCCGGATCGGCCAGCAGACCTTGCCGCCACCCACCTGCCATGTCGAGCTCCACCGACGTACCCAGTCGTCCCCGAACCTCAGTCGATCCCGCAGCCCAGCGTCCCCGTCGTACGCCATGACAAGCTGGTCCAGATGACTTGAATCCGAAGGGATCTTCGCCCTCGTTACCTCTCCCACTCACGCACAGCAGCACTACTCGGTTGATGAAGGGGGCAGTTCTTCGTAACTGGTCACAACGCAGCGTTACGATCAAGTTCCGTCAACTAAAACTCTCATCCGCCAACTAAAAGTCGCGGTCACACCGGCCTCCTGTGACTGAGCGGCCCAGTTGGCCCGTTTCGCCAAGTGGAACGCTCAATCGCTGACCACGCCCTGAACAAGAGGCCCCGCCGACCGGTCAACGTCGGCGGGGCCTCTTATCGTTGGTGGATGAGCCGCAGACCCAGGATTAGCCTGACGTGATTGGGTCAGGTCCGGGGGGTCGCTGATCCGTTTGGCCACCGGGGCGGAAACGGTCGTAGGCACCACCTGACGTCGGACTCCCCGGGGCGAACCCCGAGCGCGGCGGGGAGTCCGGGCGGATCAGAGGTGCTCGATGGTCACGCTCTCCACATTGCCCCAGCTGCAGTACGCGTTGGTCCGGGTCGGGCCAGTCACGATACTGCTCGTCCCGGACCCTCCCAGCGTGCAGTAGACGCGGACGCGCCACTTGTAGGTCCCTGCGGTGGTGCACTGCCCCCACCCGTTGGTGAGGTTCTTGCCCTTGGTGCAATTGGGCGCCAGAGCAGAAGAGGCTCCGTCGTGGGGGGCGGCCTGCGCGGGCGCCGACACACCGCCCAGCGCCAGTGCCGCTCCGATTCCCAGTCCTGCCACAGCCGCACGGAAACGCATAGGTGCTCCTTCGGTTCGTTGGGACAAGGGCCGCCGTGGGCGACAACACGCCAGCGGTGTGTTGTCTGCTTGTCCGGATTGCCTCCCGGGCAGAGCTGCCGCAGTAAATGCCGGGTCTTCCCGAGCGGTCCGGTCGAGTTCCGGGCGCCCGCTTGGCCTTGATTTGATGGCCGTCCCGAAGGCTTCGGGATCGACCGGCTTCAGCCGAGTTCGAGACTGTCCGAGCCCCTCATGCGCCACAAGAAAGATTGCTGTTCGGGTGCATTCGGAACTGTGCTCAATGAGTTCCGAACGCAATCGAACCTGCCCGGATTGGATCGCGTTCCGCCTCTGTCGTGCGGCCATACTGAGGTCATGAGAGATACGGGGAGCCACTCAGCCGAGTCACCGGCACAAGCGCCGAAGCCAGCGCTGGTCGGCACGCCTACCGAGTTCACCGCAGCACTGCGCGCGTTACGGTCCTGGTCCGGACTGACCTATCGGCAGCTTGAGGCCAAGGCCACCGCGCACACTGACACCCTGCCGGCCAGCACGATCGCGACCACGCTCGGCCGCACCACATTGCCGAGAGAACGGTTCGTCGTCGCTTTCACCCGCGCATGCGGCCTTGCTGAGGAGGACGTACGGCAGTGGCTGGAGGCGCGCCGTCGCATCGCCGTCGGCGAACCTGCACCAGCCGTCGACGAACCCGAACCGACCGGCGACGATGGCGATGGTCCGGATTCCGGTGCATCTGGACCCTCGCGCCGCCCACTATGGCGCCGAGCAGTCGGCCTGGCCCTCGCCGCGACCACCGGAGCCGCCGGCGCTCTGGCCATCGGCGGTCTGCTCGACACCTCCAAGTCACCAGCAGCACCGGGCGCGATGCCAGTAGCTGGGCTGCGCATACTGGCCGTCGGCAGTTGGGCTCTCATCCACCCCGCTCGGACCCCGGGTTTGTGTCTCACCGAAGGCAGAGATCGCACAGGCCAATACGAGACCGCGGTCGCCGCCCAGCGCCTTTGCAGTAAGGCCGTCCTGCCGCACGTGTTCCTCGAACCAGTCGGCGCGGACATCGTGCAGGTCCAATGGCATCACCCGAAGTACAGCATCGGCTGCCTGACAGTCCTGTTGAACGGTGCGGGCCGCGACCTGCTCGAACCCCGCGAAGACTGCGCCGACGACAACCGGGCACAACAGTTCCGCATCGAGCCCCTCGGCCCACAGGCCCCGACTCACTTCCGGATCCGCCCTGTCATCACCGACCAGTGCCTGAGCCTGCGCGGCCAAGACGTGAAGGAAGGGACGGAAGTCGTCCAAGGCCGATGCTCCGGCGCCGCCGACCAGGACTTTCTGATCGAACTGATATCGCCCCCACAAGCCCCCGCCGCATCTCTTCCCAACGGCCGCCACGATGCTGCCGCCAGCAAACGGTCCGGAGTCCGGCCGACCACATGACACGTGGTTGCGTCGGCGGGTGACGCGCGGGTCGACCTGATCGATGTGGGGGCAGCCGCAGTGCGGCCGTTTTCGGAGCCCTTCCCATCTGGGCCTGATGATGATCAATCAGTGGCACCCGTGATGCCCTTAGGGGCTGATGCCCAAATGCGTTCGAACTCGGTCGCCAAGATCTCGGCCGCAGAGTCGGTTTCCTGCCATCCGGCCAGGCTGCCCTCGGCGAGGATGCCGTACTTGTGTTGATAGACAGCCATCGCGGTGCGATCGCCGCGGTCACGGATGTCGAGGACCTCACCCAGGGCCGCTGCGGTGACCGGCCGCAGAGTGGGGCCTTGAAGGTCGACGTGGCGGACTGCCCAGCCCTCGGAGTCGAGCTGTCGAGATCGTCGTAGTAGGAGCGGATCCATCGAGTGCCGCTGATCTTGAGGTTCCTTATCGGTTGTGCCGGCGGGGCAGGGGACGATTGTCGAGGGAGCCATAGACGCTCCTGTGCGCGGGGAAGCGGTGCACCCGCGTCGATCTGCCGAGCCAGCGAGTTTGCGTGTTCGACGAGGAGCCGTCGCAGCTCAGCGTAGTGGGGCAGGGCATCGGGCCGGGTGAGTTGGAACCACGTGGTGTTGAGCCGGTTCGCCCAGGCGCGTTGAACGTGCTCCGCCTTTCCGGCCTCGATGGGACGAGGAGCGAAGAGATGCTCGCCTCGCGTGACTTGGCTCCAGATGAAGATGGAGGCGTCCTGCCGCTTACGGTCGTCGAGCACCGGTTGGGCGGACCCCGGAGTCGGGGACAGGCGGTTGACCAGGGCCTGCCATTCACCGCGGCTGAGGTGCCAGTCCTCAAGGACGGAACGGCGGTAGTGACAGTCGACCGGGACCGTCTGGGTAGCCAGCTTGTCGGCGAGATTGTGAAGCGTGATCTCGAAGGATGCTGGGCCTTGTTGTGCGCGCGCCCAACGGTACGCATCGTTGGCCGGAGTGAACTGCATCTGTCCGGGAGAGATCCCTAGATGATCTATTCCAAGGGATTCAGTTCATGCGTCGAGCGTGGATACCGCTCGGCCACGGTCAGGCGCCGTCCGGTGCTGCGGATACCAGTCGTGCCGCTGGTGGTAGCGGTGCGTGCTGAGGGCAGGCTTCGAACGCCTGGATCGCCAACCCTGCGAAGCGTCGGGAGGCCATGACCTGGGTGTCGGTCGATCTGGTATGGATCCCCTTGTTGGCCATGAGGATGAGAATGAGGTCGTCCAGGACGAAGTCGGACCGCAGGTGCCCTGCGTCCTTGGCCCGCTGGGCCAGTCCGGCGACCGCTTTCACCGTGTACTCACGGCCCGTGGCATCCGGCGCCCCTGGAAAGGTCGACATGAAGGCTTCGCTGAAACCCCGATCCCGCGCGTGCAGCTCACAGATCTTCTCGATCACCAGGCAAAGGCCACGCCACGGATCGGGATCGGCGCACCCGTCGTCGACGATGGTGCGACATGCGCGCAACTGGTCCGCAAAGGCTTCGGTGGCCAGCACCTGCTTGGTCGGAAAGTGACGGTACAAGGTGGCAGGTCCGACCCCCGCGCGCCGCGCGATCTCCCGCATCGGCACGTCCAGGCCGTCGGCGGAGAACAGTGCCCGGGCCGCGTCGAGGATGCGCTCGCGGTTGTCCAGCGCGTCAGAACGCAGGGTGTGAGGCAAACGGTCGATCATGCTCTCACTTTACCTAAACGGACGGGGGTGTCCGTTAGCGTTCAAGACGTAGCAGCTCACCGAGATCATCGGGGCGCACAGCACCGGAACCGAACGCCTGCCGCGCCGTGAACCCCCTCCCGCCGTCGGCGGCGATCGGCAGTGGGCACTGATCACGACCGCACTTGGTCGGTCCGAGAACATGGGAGACGACACTGAAGGCAATCGCGATCCAGACGTACGGAGGTCCTGAAGGTCTGGCTGTTGTCGACCTGCCGACTCCCGCACCTGCTGTCGGACAGGTGGTGATCGCCACCGAGGCCGTGGGCGTCGGTGGAGTCGACACTGTGATCCGAAGCGGGGCCCTGGCCGCCTACGGCTTCAAGGAGGGCCACATCCCGGGCAGCGAGGTGGCGGGCACCGTGACCGCGGTCGGTGACGGCGTCGACGCGTCGTGGATCGGCGGGCGGGTGTGGGCCTTCACCGGCACCGGCGGAGCCTACGTCGAACAGGCCCTCGCGCTGGTCGAGGAGATCGTTCCCCTGCCCGTGAACCTGTCCGCAGTCGATGCGGTGACACTCGGCAGTTCCGGCGTGGTGGCCCACTTCGGGCTCCGCCACGCCCACTTCGCCCCCGGGGAGACGGTCCTGGTGCGTGGTGCGGCCGGCAGTATCGGGATCATGACAGTGCAACTCGCCGCTCGCGGCGGCGCCGCTGCAGTGGCGGTCACCACCTCCTCGGCCGAGCGCGGCGAGCAGCTGCGACGCCTCGGCGCGACCCACGTGCTGGACCGCTCCGGCGACGGAGGGGAACCAGCTCCCGCAGGGTATGACGTCATCATCGACGTGGTGGCCGGCAAGGGCATGCCGTCGTTCTTCGACCGGCTCAACCCGAACGGCCGCATGGTGGCCGTGGGCGCTGTCGCAGGCCAGCCACCGGCGGACTTCGGCACGAAGATCATGGCGGCGTTCCAGAAGTCGATGTCCTTCGCCGCTTTCAGCGCAGCCACCGTCACCGGAGCCGAACGGCGTGCCGTGCGGAGCAAGCAGTTCGCCGCAGCGAGCCGGGGTGAGATCGAAACAGTGGTGCACGAGGTGCTGCCACTGGACGCAGCCGTGCTGGCGCACCAGAAAATGGACGCGGGCGAGGTCTTCGGCAGGATCGTGCTGACACCGTAGTCGAAGGTATCCACGCCGGGATTGCCACGATCCCCTGCTCAGCCGACGCGAGGGAGTCCAATGTCGGTGCGTGAAGACAGAGTTGGACTCCCTCGCGACCGCGCTCTACGTGAAGACCGATGATCTGCTGAAGGGTTCGCCGCAGTTCGGGCCATGGCGACCGGCTGTGGGCATTGCGCCGCAGCTCAGCGACGCCGAGCTGGTGACCCTGGCGATGATGCAGGCCATGCTCGGCTTCACCTCCGAGGCGCGGTGGCTAAGGCACGCTCATGCCCACCTGCGGTACCTCTTCCCCTACCTGCCCAAGCAGCCCGGCTACAACAAGCGCCTGCGCAAGTCCGCAGACCTCGTCCGCCACGTGACCCGCACGCTGGCCCGGGACACCACGCTGTGGAGCGACGACGTATGGGTCGTGGACTCCACGCCGGTTGAGTGCGGCCGTTCCCGTGAGACCGTCAAGCGCTCCAACCTGGCCGGATGGGCCCAGTACGGGTACTGCGCCAGTCACACGCGATACTTCTGGGGACTGCGGCTGCACCTGGTTTGCACACTGCACGGCCTGCCCGTCACCTTCGCGCTGACCGGAGCCAAGGCCGACGAACGCGAGACCCTGCTGGATCTGCTCGATGCCGAGCCCCAACTCACGGCAGAGCGCCCTGGCCGGACGCTGATCGGCGATAAGAACTACTTCGGCCACGAGTTCGAACAACGACTGGCCGAGCTGGGTGTCCGGCTGCTGCGGCCGGCCCGCAAAGGCGAGACCGAGCGGCCCGGATCACAGCTGTTCAAGCCGCTGCGGCAGGTCATCGAGTCGATCAACGAAACCTTCAAGGGCCAACTCGACCTCGAACGGCACCGCGGCCGCACTCCCGGCGGAGTGGCCGTCCGCGTCCTGCAACGCATCCTCGCCCGCACCGCGCAATCTGGCACAACGACCACACCGACCAGCCAGTCCTGCGCACCTTGACCGCCTACGACCACTAAACCCCTTGGAATCGATCATCTAGGGCGCAGCTGTGCGACCACACCGGCCGGGATTCAATCTCTGGAGTACGGACCGTAACCTTCATGCCCCCAGAACAGCCCGCTCGCACCGCCTCCCGTACGACTTCCCCGAAGACTCAGCAGGTCAACGGAGCAGCCGCTGCCCTGCGGGCCAACACTGGCGCTCAGACGGGCCAACTCAAGCGCTAAAGGGCCAACTCGGACGCTCAGTCTCAATCACCTCCCCTTCCTGCCGGAGACGTCATTGCATAAAACTGCATTGCTACGTATAGTCATGCCATTACTGAGGAGGATTTTTCGATGGCCGTACGTGCAGCGGTGGCAGGAGCGAGCGGATACGCGGGCGGGGAACTGCTCCGTCTGCTGCTCACCCATCCGGAGATCGAGATCGGAGCCCTCACCGGCAACTCCAACGCGGGACAGGCGCTCGGCGGGCTCCAGCCGCATCTGCTCCCGCTGGCCGGGCGCGTCCTCGCGCCCACCACCGCCGAGGTCCTGGCCGGCCACGACGTCGTCTTCCTCGCGCTGCCCCACGGGCAGTCCGCGGCCGTCGCCGAGCAGCTCGGCGACGAGGTCCTCGTCATCGACATGGGCGCCGACTTCCGGCTCAAGGACGCCGCCGACTGGGAGCGGTTCTACGGCTCCGCACACGCCGGGACCTGGCCCTACGGCCTCCCGGAGCTGCCGGGCGCCCGCGCCGCGCTGGAGGGGTCCAAGCGCGTCGCGGTGCCCGGCTGCTACCCCACCGCCGTCTCGCTCGCGCTCTTCCCCGCGTACGCCGCCGGACTCGTGGAGCCCGAGGCCGTGATCACCGCCGCCTCCGGCACCTCCGGCGCCGGCAAGGCCGCCAAGCCGCACCTGCTCGGCTCCGAGGTCATGGGCTCCATGACCCCGTACGGCGTCGGCGGCGGCCACCGGCACACCCCCGAGATGATCCAGAACCTCAGCGCCGCCGCGGGCGAGCGGGTGACCGTCTCCTTCACCCCCACCCTTGCCCCCATGCCGCGCGGCATCCTCGCCACCTGCTCCGCCCGGGCCACGTCCGGCACCACCGCCCAGGACGTACGCGACGCGTACGAGAAGGCGTACGCCGACGAGCCCTTCGTGCACCTCCTCCCGGAGGGCCGCTGGCCCGCCACCGCCTCCGTGTACGGCTCCAACGCCACCCAGCTCCAGGTCGCGTACGACGAGGCGGCCGAGCGCGTCATCGCCGTCAGTGCCATCGACAACCTCACCAAGGGCACCGCGGGCGGCGCGGTGCAGAGCATGAACATCGCCCTCGGACTCCCCGAGTCCACCGGACTGACCACGATCGGAGTGGCACCTTGAGCGTCACCGCAGCGAAGGGATTCACGGCGGCGGGCATCGCCGCCGGGATCAAGGAGAACGGCGGACCCGACCTGGCCCTCGTGGTCAACGAGGGGCCGCGCCGCGCCGCCGCGGGCGTCTTCACCTCCAACCGTGTCAAGGCCGCCCCCGTCCTCTGGTCCGAGCAGGTCCTCAAGGGCGGCACCGTCTCCGCCGTCGTCCTCAACTCCGGCGGCGCCAACGCCTGTACGGGCCCCAAGGGCTTCCAGGACACCCACGCCACCGCCGAGCACACCGCCGAGGTACTGACCGGCCACAGCGCCGGGGAGATCGCCGTCGCCTCCACCGGCCTCATCGGTGTCACGCTGCCCATGGACAAGTTGCTGCCCGGCATCGGCACGGCCGCCGCGGCCCTCTCCGAGCACGGCGGCGAGAAGGCCGCCATCGCCATCAAGACCACCGACACCGTCCACAAGACCGCGGTTGCCGGCGGCGCGGGCTGGACCGTCGGCGGCATGGCCAAGGGCGCGGGCATGCTCGCCCCCGGCCTCGCCACCATGCTCGTCGTCCTCACCACCGACGCCGACGTCGAGACGGCCGCGCTGGACACCGCGCTGCGCGCCGCCACCCGTACCACCTTCGACCGGGTCGACTCCGACGGCTGCATGTCCACCAACGACACCGTCCTGCTGCTCGCCTCCGGCGCCTCCGGGGTGACCCCCGAGTACGACGCCTTCGCGGAGGCCGTCCGTACGGTCTGCGCCGATCTGGCCCGGCAGCTCATCGGGGACGCCGAGGGCGCCTCGAAGGACATCCGGATCGAGGTGATCAACGCCGCGACCGAGGACGACGCCGTCGAGGTGGGCCGCTCCATCGCCCGGAACAACCTCCTCAAGTGCGCCCTCCACGGCGAGGACCCGAACTGGGGCCGGGTGCTCTCCGCGATCGGCACGACCGGCGCCGCCTTCGAGCCCGACCGGCTCAACGTCGCCATCAACGACGTCTGGGTCTGCAAGAACGGCTCCGTCGGCGAGGACCGCGACCTGGTCGACATGCGCTACCGCGAGGTCCGCATCACCGCCGACCTGTCCGCCGGTACGGACACGGCAGTCATCTGGTCCAACGACCTCACGGCCGAGTACGTCCACGAGAACAGCGCGTACAGCTCATGAGCACCCGCAAGCACACCGCGCTGCCCAAGGCCCGCATCCTCATAGAGGCACTGCCCTGGCTCACCCGGCACAACGGGAAGATCGTCGTCATCAAGTTCGGCGGCAACGCCATGGTCGACGAGGAGCTCAAGGCCGCCTTCGCCCAGGACGTCGTCTTCCTGCGGCAGTCCGGCCTCAGGCCGGTCGTCGTGCACGGCGGCGGCCCCCAGATCAGCGCCGCGCTGGACCGACACGGCCTGGTCAGCGAGTTCAAGGCCGGCCTGCGCGTCACCACGCCCGAGGCGATGGACGTCGTACGGATGGTCCTCGCCGGACAGGTCCAGCGCGAGCTGGTCGGCCTGCTCAACGAGCACGGTCCGCTCGCCGTCGGCATGACCGGCGAGGACGCGCACACCATCTCCGCCGTCAAGCACCGGCCACGGATCGACGGCGAACTCGTCGACATCGGCCGGGTCGGCGAGATCACCGCGATCGACACCGGCGCCGTCGAGGCACTGCTCGCCGACGGCCGGATCCCGGTCATCTCCTCCGTGGCACGCGGCGCCGACGACGGCCGGATCTACAACGTCAACGCCGACACCGCCGCCGCCGCGCTCGCCGCCGCGCTCGGCGCCGAGACGCTGATGGTCCTCACCGACGTGGAGGGCCTCTACGAGGACTGGCCCAACAGCGACGAAGTGATCAGCAGGCTCACCGCCACCCAGCTGGAGACGCTGCTGCCCGAGCTGTCCAGCGGCATGGTGCCGAAGATGGAAGGGTGCCTGTTCGCCGTGCGCAACGGGGTCACCACGGCACGCGTGCTCGACGGCAGGGTCCCGCACTCGATCCTGCTGGAGATCTTCACCGACGAGGGCATAGGGACCATGGTCGTGCCGGACGGGCAGGCCCCCGGCGCGCGGGCCCACGAGCGGGACATCGTACGGACGCACACCGAGGGAGAGGGAGCGAAGTGACCGGCAACCAGGAGCTGATCCAGCGCTGGCAGGGCGTCATGGCCGACAACTACGGAACGCCCGGCCTCTCCCTCGTACGCGGCGAGGGCGCCCGGGTCTGGGACGCCGACGGCACCGGGTACACCGACTTCGTCGGCGGCATCGCGGTGAACGCGCTCGGCCACGGACACCCCGCGGTCGTGGAAGCCGTCACCCGGCAGATCGCCGCCCTCGGCCATGTCTCCAACCTGTACGTGGCCCAGCCGCCCGTCGCCCTCGCCGAGCGGCTGATCCAGCTCTCCGGCCGCCCGGGACGGGTGTTCTTCTGCAACTCCGGCGCCGAGGCCAACGAGGCCGCCTTCAAGATCGGCCGGCTGACGGGCCGTACCCGCATGGTCGCCACCGAGGGCGGCTTCCACGGCCGGACGATGGGCGCCCTGGCGCTCACCGGCCAGCCCGCGAAGCAGACGCCCTTCCTGCCGCTGCCCGGCGAGGTCACCCACGTCCCGTACGGGGACGCCGACGCGCTGCGCGCCGCGGTCACCGAGGAGACCGCGCTGGTGATCATCGAGCCGATCCAGGGCGAGAACGGTGTGGTCGTCCCGCCCAAGGGCTATCTGGAGGCCGCCCGGGAGATCACCCGCGCCACCGGCACCCTGCTCGTCCTCGACGAGGTGCAGACGGGCGTCGGCCGGACCGGCGCCTGGTTCGAGCACCAGGCGCACCAGGGCGTCGAGCCCGATGTCGTCACCCTCGCCAAGGGCCTCGGCGGCGGGCTGCCGCTCGGCGCGGTCCTCGCCTTCGGGGACGCCGCGGACCTGCTCAAGCCGGGCCAGCACGGCACGACGTTCGGCGGCAACCCGGTCGCCTGCGCCGCCGGACTCGCCGTGCTCGACACGCTCGCCGCCGACGGATGCCTCGACCAGGTGAAGCGGCTCGGCGAGAAACTGCGCGACGGCGTCGAGGGCCTCGGCCACCCGCTCGTCTCCCACGTCCGCGGTTCGGGACTGCTGCTGGGTATCGTGCTCACCGGGCCGCACGCGCCGACGGTGCAACAGGCGGCCCAGGGTGCCGGTTTCCTGGTGAACGTCCCCGCCCCCGACGTCGTACGGCTGATGCCTCCCCTGATCATCGGCGACACCGAGGTGGACGCGTTCCTGGAGGCCCTTCCCGGCATCCTCGACGACGCGCACGGGGACGGACGATCCTGAGAAATGAGACGACGACGATGACCGACGCCCAAGCCCAGGAAGCAGAGCACGGCGGGCCGTCCGTGCCGCAGACCAGAACCGCCCGCCACCGCCGGATCGTCGACATCCTCAACCGGCTGCCGGTGCGCTCCCAGAGCCAGCTGGCGAAACTGCTCGCGGACGACGGGCTGAGCGTCACCCAGGCGACGCTCTCCCGTGACCTGGACGAACTGGGCGCGGTCAAGATCCGCAACACCAACGGTGAGTTGATCTACGCGGTCCCCAGCGAGGGCGGCTTCCGCACCCCGCACGCCCCGCTGGGGGAGTCCGCCAAGGAGGAGCGGATGCGCCGCCTCGCCGGCGAACTCCTCATCTCCGCCGAGGCGTCCGCCAACCTCGTCGTCCTGCGCACCCCGCCGGGCGCGGCCCAGTTCCTCGCCTCCGCCATCGACCAGGCCGAACTGAGCGACATCCTCGGCACGATCGCGGGCGACGACACCCTCATGCTGATCAGCCGCGACCCGGCGGGCGGCCAGGCCCTCGCGGACCACCTGCTGAAACTGGCCCAGAACGACCGCTGAACCCGCCCCAGGGGGCGCGCGGTCGGCGCCCCTGGGGCTCAACCGCCGTCCGCTCAGACCCCCACCGTCGCGACATGGCGGTGGAAGCCGCTCGTCGCCCAGGTCCCGCCGTGCGGTGTGACGGCGAAGCCCTCGGTGCCCGGCAGCGCCTCCAGCCACTCCCGCGCCCGCTCGCCCATCGCGTACGCGGCCGTCGCGCGGGTGTCCGCCGCCGTCACGCCCTCCTCGCAGACCACGGTGACCGACGCCAGGCCCCCGTCCGGCGCCTCGCCCGTGTGCGGGTCCAGGACGTGACAGCCGCGCTCCGCCGGGCCCGAGGTGGCCACGCCCAGGCCCTGGTCGGCCTCGATCACCGTGGCGAGATCCCCGGGGTGCAGCGGATCGGCGATGCCCACCCGCCAGGGGCCGCCCACCAGCTGGATGTCGCCGCCGCCGTTGAGGCAGACCGAGGCCGCCCCGGACGAGGCGATCATCCGGGCCGCCCGCTCCACCGCCCAGCCCTTCACCAGCCCCGTCGGGTCGACCCCGCCCGCGTACCGGGGGGTGAACCAGCCCTCGCTCTCCCGCTCGGCCTCCGCGCACAGGTCGAGCACCTCGACGACCTCCGTCAGACAGTCGGAGAGCGTCAGCTCACCCCGGTTCAGCCGCGAGATCTGGCTGTCGGGGCGGTACGTCGAGAAGATCTCGTCCGCGCGGTGCAGCGAGGCCACCGCCGCCTGGAGCCCCGCCCGTACCCGCGGCCGGTCCCGTACCCCCCGGATGTCGAACGAGAAGACCGTCCCCATCGACTCCTCGACATGGCGCAGCCGCGCCCCCTCGGGCGCCATCAGAGGCCCGCCTGGTCGAGCGCGCTCTGGAGCGATTCCTGGTAGCCCTTGCTGGTGTAGCTGGCGCCGGACACGGCGTCGATCTGTGCGCTCTGCGCGGTGACCGCCGCCTGGTTCAGCTTCGGTACGGAGTCGGCGGTCACCGACTTGCTGCGCGCGTCCGAGGAGGGGGCCCGGACCGCCTCGGACGCGGTGACCTTCCCGTCCGCGACGGTGATCCGCACCTGGACCGGGCCGTACTGGGTGTCGACCGCGCTCCCGAGGACGGTCTTCGGGGCGGCGGGCGCCGCGGGCGGCGCGTCCGACCCCGCCCCGGTGCCGGTCCCCGCTTCCGCCCCGGAGCCGTCCGCCCCGGCGCCCGCGCCCCCGCTCGCTCCGGCGCCCGTCTCGCCGCCCGCCTCGACCGAACCGCCGCCCGCGTCCGCGCCCGTACCGCCGGTACCGGCCGTGCCCGCCTTGTCCAGGGCGCTCTGGAGCGATTCCTGGTAGCCCTTGCTGGTGTAGCTGGCGCCCGTCACGGCGTCGATCTGTGCGCTCTGCGCTGTGACCGCGGCCTGGTTCAGCTTCGGTACGGCGTCGGCCGTGATCGACTTGGAGCGCGCGTCCGAGCCCGGCGCCTGCACCGCCTCGGCCTGGGTGATCCTGCCGCCGGCCATGGTGAGCCGCACCTGGACCGGGCCGTACTGGGTGTTCACGGCGTCCCCGAGCAGCGGCTGCCCGCCCGTGGCCCCGGCGGCACCCGCCGCCGCGCCGGCCGCGGAGCCGGGGGGCGCCGTCGCCCCGACCACCGAGGAACCGCCGGGCTGCTTCAGCGCGAGCAGCAGGACTATGCCCGACGCGGTCGCGGCGACACCGATCATGATCCGCCGGAGCGGATGCTTCCTCTTCACCGGCTGCCTCACATTTCGAAGGACTCGTGATGGATGCGCCGGGCGGGCACGCCCGCCTCGCGCAGGGCTTCGTACGATTGACGGGCGAGCCCGGTGGGTCCGCACACGTACACGTCGTGGTCGTCGATGTCCGGCAGCAGCTCGCGCAGCCGCTGGGGGGTGATCTCGGGCCGGACCCCGTCGGGACCGTTCACCGCGTACAGCAGCCGTGCCCCGCGCGCCGACGCGATCTGGCGCAGCTCGCTCCACAGCGCCAGGTCCTCGGTCTTGCTGGCCCGGTAGAGCAGCGTCAGATCGCCGGGCTCACCGGGCAGCGTCTCGAACAGTGCCCGCATCGGGGTGATACCGGCCCCGCCCGCGATCATCAGCACCTTCTCCTGGCTCCGCCGGCCCGCGGTCAGCGCGCCGTAGGGCCCCTCCGCCCAGATCCGCGTGCCGGGCTCCAGCCGGGCCAGGGCCTCGCTGTGCTCCCCGTTCGCCTTGACGGTGATCCGCAGCAGATCCGGGCGCGGCGGCGCCGAGAGCGAGTACGGGTTGGAGCTCCAGCGCAGTCCGTCGGTGAGGAACCGCCAGCGGAAGAACTGGCCGGGCTGCGCGCCGATCCGGTGCAGCCGCCGTCCGGTGATCAGTACGGAGACCACGCCCGGCGCCTCGTACACCGTCGAGTCGACCCGCATCCGGTGGCGCATGTTGAGCCGGACCGGCGTCAGGACGCGGTACCAGAGCAGCAGGGCGCCGGCCGCCGCGTACAGCACGTACCAGACCGTCGTCGCCGTCGTGTTGCCGACGAACTCGGCACCCGTGGCGAGCTGGTGCCAGAACGTCAGGTAGACCGCGACGTAGGTGAGGAGGTGCAGGTAGTACCAGGTCTCGTAGCGCACCTTGCGGCGCACCGTACCGGCCGAGACGAAGCCGACCAGGAGGAGGAGCACCGTCCCGATCGTGGCCTCGATCATCCGCGGGAACGTGGTGACCACATTGACGGTCTGCTCCAGGACCGGGCTGTTCGCCTGGACCGCGTACCCCCAGACCGTCAGCACGACATGGGCGATCACCAGGCTCACCGCGTACCGGCCGCTCACCGCGTGCCAGCGCGCCACCCGGTCGGAGCCGACCCGCCGCTCCAGCGCGGGCACCCGCGCCATCAGCAGCACCACGATCGCGATCAGATAGCCGCCCAGCAGCCCGGTGAGCCGGCCCCCGCCGAGCAGCCACTCGGCCATGTTCATGTAGACGACCGCGGTGTTCTGCCACCACAACGCCATGACGGCGGCCGCGCCCGCCCAGCACATCAGCAGCAGGGGCAGCGCACCCGACCGCTGGGGGCTGATCGCGCGCATGGTCTGCCGTCTGGCGGCCCGGCCGTTGTGCATCATCGCCACGGAAACTGCACCTCAACTCTCCTCCGTGCCCGCCGATACGGATTTGAGTGACGGCGGGTTCAACGAAGCGGGGGAGCGGTGCGACGAGTTCAATCTTTGGTGGTTCCTCCGAACCGGGTGACGGCGGTCAGCGCGGTCGGCCCGTCCGCCGTGCCGATCGCGAGGTGCGGGGCGCGCACCGGGTCCGCCCACGCCAGCACGGCCCGCATCGCGTCGGCCGGCACGGAGACACAGCCGGCGGTCGCGCCCGCGCCGTCGACGTGGAGGAAGATCCCCGCGCCCCGGCCGCGCACCGGCCGGTGGTAGTTGAAGCCGATGACCATGGCGTGGGAGTACTGCGTCCCGTAGTCCGCGAGCCGCTCCGACTCGGCGGCCCGGCAGTCCGCGGGCAGCCCCTCCACCCAGCGGTTGTAGTCGCGCGACGCGTTGTCCTGGCACCACCAGGACGCCACGGTCACGGGACGGTAGGAGTACGCGGTCCCGGCGGGCGCGGGGGCGGTCCCGAACGCGTACGGCAGGGCGTACACCCCCGTCGGCGTGGTGGAGGTGCCCTGCCGGCGGCCGGCGCCCTCGGTGAGCCCGCCGGCCCCGAAGCGCGCGGCGGCGGAGCCGGCGGCCACCCACCGGCCGTCCCGCCGGTCCCACCAGGTGAGCCGGCCGGTGGTCGACCCGGCGTCGGGCGCCTCGGCGGTGAGGAGCTGGCTGCCGCCGCCGGTGTCCGCCATCCGCTCGGGCAGCGGCGCGTCGGCGGTTCCGACGCCGCGGACGGTTCCGGCGGCGGGCGCCCCGGTGCCGAGGGCGAGCAGGACGGCGGCGGCGAGGACGGCCAGGGGGCGCGCGGTCCGGGGACCACGGGCGGTACGGGCGGTACGGAGGCCCCGCGCGAAGCGGGTGCTGCGAGCGGTACGCATGGCCCGGACCGTACGCGGCGGGTCCGCCGCCGTCCCCCTGGGAGCCCGCGCGCTAGGCCGAACGCAGCCCGGATTCAGCCGGCCGGTCCGTCCGCGGCGGCAGTGGCACCGGCAGCGCCGGGAGCCCGTCCAGGCTCACCGGGACGTGTTCCTTCTTGGCGCAGTACGCGGCGAACTCCTCGTCGGACTTCCGCCCGAAGTGCTCGGCGTGCTGGGTGCGTTCCGCGCGGTACTCCATGAAGGGCACGGCGAATCCGCACGCGTCGCCGATCCGCAGGGCGTGGACGACGACGATCGCGCGGGCGGCCGGTCCGTCGGCCTCCGCGAAGTACGGGATGTACGTGGCCCAGCGCGGGTCGTCACGGAAGACCGGCTCACCCCTGCCGTGCACCCGCAGCACCTTGGGCGGTCCGGTGAAGGCACACCACATCAGGGTGATGCGGCCGTTCTCGCGGAGGTGCGCGATGGTCTCGGCGCCGCTGCCGCCGAAGTCGAGATAGGCCAGGGTCAGCTCGTCGACCACGACGAGGGTGCCGGCGCGCCCCTTGGGCGAGAGGTTGACGTGGCCGTCGTCCGCGAGCGGCGCGGTGGCGGTGAAGAAAACGGGCTGTTCCTCGATGAAGGCACGGATTCTGCCGTCGATCCGTTCATAGCGTTTTCCCATACGGGTGATTATCGCGCCGAACGACCGGGACGCCGGAACGCCGGAACGACCGGGACGCCGCCGCCGCTCAGCAGCGGCGACGGCGTCCCGGTCGGAGGTCGGTCCGGTGGGCCGATCCGGTGGGGTCGGTCCGGTGGTCAGTTCAGGGTGCAGGGTGCGAGCGCGTCCAGGCCGGCGGGCTTCTCGGCGGTGCGGCCGATGGCGGTGGCCATGCGGTTGATGGTGGCGACGCGCTTGTCCTCCAGCGGGCCGAGGATGGCGTTCTGCACGAAGTTGGGGCCGCCCTGGCCGACGGTGTCGGTGATCCGCTGGTTCGCCTCGGCGATCTGCGTGTTGAGCAGGGCGAGGTTGCGGTCGATCTCGGCCTGGGCGGAGGCCGGGACCGCGGGGAGCGAGCCCGCGACATCCGGGCAGTTCACCGTGCCCGCGGCTCCTGCGTTCCCGGCACCCGCGTCTCCGGCACCGGCGTTCCCAGCACCGGCGTCTCCGGCGCCCGCGTCCCCGGCACCCGCATCCCCGGCCCCGGCGTCCCCGGCCCCGGCGTCTCCGGCACCCGCATTCCCGGCGCCCGCGTCCCCAGCGCCCGCATCCCCAGCGCCCGCGTCACCTGCTCCGGCGTCTCCGGCCCCCGCGTCCCCGCCGCCCGCCGCGTTCAGGGTGCAGGGCGCGAGCGCGTCCAGACCGACGGGCTTCTCGGCGGTGCGGCCGATGGCGGTGGCCATGCGGTTGATGGTGGCGACGCGCTTGTCCTCCAGCGGGCCGAGGATGGCGTTCTGCACGAAGTTGGGGCCACCCTGGCCGACGGTGTCGATCAGCCGCTGGTTCGCCTCGGAGATCTGGGTCTCCAGGAGCGCGAGGTTGCGGTCGATCTCGGCCTGGGCGGAGGCCGGGACCGCGGGGAGCGAACCCGCGACGGCCGGGCAGCTCACCGTGCCGGGCGAGCCGGCCTGCGTACCGCTGTCCCCCTCGCCGGCCAAGGCGTTGCCGGCGATCACGGCACCGGACAGGACGACCGCGGCGGCGCCACCGGCGATGAGCACACGGCGCTTGTTGTACTTCGGAAGAGCCCTGGACATGCGGAAACCTCACTCGGATAAGGGCGGGGGTGAGAAGCCGTCCGGTGCGTGGCCGGACGGCTCGGTCGGTTCATGCGGGTCGTACAACGCGGCGCCTGCGTTCGGTGAGGTGTACGAAGTGATCACGCCGCCCGTTCAAACGTCACTCCAATCTCTCCGAGAAACTCTCCGAGATTGACGAATCATACGGAGGGATGCATACTTATGCCCATCAGTGAATGCATCGTAAGGAGAAACCCGTGACCGAGCGCGTCGTACTCGCCTATTCGGGCGGCCTGGACACCTCCGTCGCCATCGGCTGGATCGCCGAGGAGACGGGCGCCGAGGTCATCGCCGTTGCCGTGGACGTCGGCCAGGGTGGCGAGGACCTGGACGTCATCCGCAAGCGCGCGCTCGCCTGCGGTGCGGTGGAAGCCGAGGTCGCGGACGCCAAGGACGAGTTCGCCGAGGAGTACTGCCTCCCGGCGATCAAGGCAAACGCCCTCTACATGGACCGCTACCCGCTGGTCTCCGCCCTCTCCCGGCCGACGATCGTCAAGCACCTCGTCGCCGCCGCCAAGAAGCACGGTGCCGGCACCGTCGCCCACGGCTGCACCGGCAAGGGCAACGACCAGGTGCGGTTCGAGGCCGGGATCACCGCCCTCGGCCCGGACCTGAAGTGCATCGCCCCGGTCCGTGACTACGCGATGACCCGGGACAAGGCGATCGCCTTCTGCGAGGAGAAGAACCTCCCGATCGCGACCACCAAGAAGTCCCCGTACTCCATCGACCAGAACGTCTTCGGGCGCGCCGTCGAGACGGGCTTCCTGGAGGACATCTGGAACGGCCCGATCGAGGACGTGTACGAGTACACCTCGAACCCGGCCACCCCGCGCGAGGCCGACGAGGTGATCATCTCCTTCAAGGAGGGTGTCCCCGTCGCGATCGACGGCAAGCCCGTCACCGTCCTCCAGGCGATCCAGCAGCTCAACGAGCGGGCGGGCGCCCAGGGCATCGGCCGGATCGACATGGTCGAGGACCGGCTCGTGGGCATCAAGTCCCGGGAGATCTACGAGGCGCCCGGCGCCATCGCGCTGATCACCGCGCACCAGGAGCTGGAGAACGTCACCGTCGAGCGCGAGCTGGCCCGCTACAAGCGGCAGGTCGAGCAGCGCTGGGGCGAGATCGTCTACGACGGCCTGTGGTTCTCCCCGCTCAAGCGCGCCCTGGACGGCTTCATCGACGAGGCCAACCAGCACGTCACCGGCGACATCCGGATGACGCTGCACGGCGGCCGGGCCGTCGTCACCGGCCGGAAGTCGGACGAGTCGCTGTACGACTTCAACCTCGCCACCTACGACTCGGGCGACACGTTCGACCAGTCCAAGGCCCAGGGGTTCATCGAGATCTTCGGCCTCTCCTCCAAGATCGCAGCCCGGCGCGACCTCGCCTGAGCGAGCCCGGCTGACCCCGCCCGTACGACGGCCGCCTCCCCCCTTCCTCCACGGCGGGGAGGCGGCCGTATTTCTTCAAGGCTTCACGGCAAGCTTCACGTCAAGGCTTCACTTCAAGGCTTCACGAACCCTCCAAGGAGTTCCGCAGTGAGCAGCAACAACGGTGACGTCCGGCTCTGGGGCGGACGCTTCGCCGACGGTCCCTCGGAGGCGCTGGCGGCCCTGTCGGCGTCGGTCCACTTCGACTGGCGGCTCGCGCCGTACGACATTGCCGGGTCCCGCGCCCACGCCCGGGTGCTCCACAAGGCGGGACTGCTCACCGCCGACGAACTGACCCGCATGATCGCCGGTCTCGACCGGCTGGAGGCGGACGTCGCCGACGGCTCGTTCACCGGCACCGTCGCCGACGAGGACGTCCACACCGCCCTGGAGCGCGGGCTCCTGGAGCGCCTCGGCGCCGACCTCGGCGGCAAGCTGCGCGCCGGCCGCTCCCGCAACGACCAGGTCGCCACGCTCTTCCGGATGTACCTGCGCGACCACGCGCGGATCGTCGGCGGGCTGATCGCCGACCTCCAGGACGCGCTGGTCGGTCTCGCCGAGGCCAACCCGGACGTCGCGATGCCGGGGCGTACGCACCTCCAGCACGCCCAGCCCGTCCTCTTCGCGCACCACGTACTCGCGCACGTGCAGTCGCTCTCCCGCGACGCGGAGCGGCTGCGGCAGTGGGACAAGCGCACGGCGGTCTCCCCGTACGGCTCCGGCGCGCTGGCCGGCTCCTCGCTCGGCCTCGACCCCGAGGCGGTCGCCGCCGACCTGGGCTTCGAGCGCGGCTCGGTGGGCAACTCGATCGACGGCACGGCCTCGCGCGACTTCGTGGCCGAGTTCGCCTTCATCACCGCGATGATCGGTGTCAACCTGTCGCGCATCGCGGAGGAGATCATCCTCTGGAACACGAAGGAGTTCTCCTTCGTCACCCTGCACGACGCGTTCTCCACCGGCTCCTCGATCATGCCGCAGAAGAAGAACCCGGACATCGCGGAGCTGGCGCGCGGCAAGTCGGGGCGGCTCATCGGCAATCTGACCGGGCTGCTGGCCACGCTCAAGGCGCTGCCGCTCGCGTACAACCGCGATCTCCAGGAGGACAAGGAGCCGGTCTTCGACTCCTGCGACCAGCTGGAGGTCCTGCTGCCCGCCTTCACCGGCATGATGGCCACGCTGACCGTCAACCGGACCAGGATGGAGGAGCTGGCCCCCGCCGGTTTCTCGCTCGCCACGGACATCGCGGAGTGGCTGGTCCGCCAGGGCGTGCCGTTCCGGGTGGCCCACGAGGTCGCGGGGGAGTGCGTCAAGGAGTGCGAGTCGCTCGGTATCGAGTTGGACGAGCTGACGGACGAGCAGTTCGCGAAGATCTCCGCGCACCTCACCCCGGACGTCCGGTCGGTGCTCAACGTGGCGGGCTCGCTGGCCTCCCGTAACGGCCGGGGCGGCACGGCCCCCTCCGCCGTGGCCGCCCAGCTCGCCGAGGTCAAGGCCGACCTGGTGATCCAGCACGCCTGGGCCACCGCCAGGAAGTGACGGCCCGCCGGTGGGCGGCGGCGCGGGGGCCCCCCGCCCCCCCCCCCCCCCCGGGCCCCCCCAAGTGCAGCCGGGTCAGCCCCCAGCCCGGGTCGACGCGCCGCACCCCGG
>NZ_JBHYZP010000063.1:0-28729 GCF_042752355.1 Streptomyces sp. NPDC059255 | reverse complement strand
GCACGCAGGCGGGCCCGCAGCCCGGCCCGGTGTCCGTCCCCACGGCCACGCCCCTGCGGTTCGCCGCGCTCGGGGACTCCCTCACCGCCGGGATCGGCGACCCGGTGGACGGGGACGGCTGGCGCGGGTGGGCCGCGCTGCTCGGCGGCGCCCTCGGTGCCGCGGAGGGCGCGGAGGAGGAGTGGTTCCGGAACTTCGCGGTCAGCGGCGCCCTCACCCGCGACGTCGAGGAGCGGCAGACGCCCGAGGCGCTGGAGTTCGCCCCCGACATCGCCTCCGTCGTCGTCGGCGTCAACGACACGCTCCGCTGCGCCTTCGACATCCAGGACCTCGCCCCGCGCCTCGACCGCGTCTGCGCCGCCCTCGCCGCGCGGGGCACCGTCCTGCTCACCGCCTGCCTGCCCGACCCCGGCGCCATGCTCGGGCTGCCCGCGCCGCTCGCCCGGCCGCTCGCCCGGCGCCAGCGGGCCCTCAACGCCGTCGTCCACGCGCTGGCCGCGCGGTACGACACCGTCCATCTGCACATGGCCGACACCGCCTGGGTCGCCGACCGTTCGCTGTGGAGCGCCGACCGGCTGCACCCGGGGGAGCGCGGCCACCGGATGATCGCGGCACGTTTCCACGCGTCCCTCGCCGGCCACGGGTTCGCCCTCGGGGCGCCGCCCGCGCTCGACCCCGACCGGCCGCCGCCCACCCGCGGGGAGTCACTGCGCTGGCTCGCGACCTCCGGCACCGGATGGGTGGCCCGACGCTGCCGTGACCTGCTGCCGGAACTGATGCGGCTGGCGGGCGACGAGGTCGCGCACTGGGCCCGCGGCACCAGCGCCCGCCTCGACCTGCGGGCCGACCACGCGCTCTCCGGGGCGCTCGCCCAGCTCGCCGCCCCGAGGGAACGGTGACGTACAAGGAGTGACGTACGAACAGTGACGTACCAAAAGTGAGGTACGGCCCCGGAGGTCAGCGACGCCCCGGCACCCGCTCCCGCCCCGGGACGAAGCGCACCGGCGTCCCCGGTGCCGCCTGCGCCGCGGCCGCGAGGTCCCGCCCCGCGACGACCGCGACCACCGGATAGCCGCCGGTCGTCGGCCGGTCCGCCAGGAACACCAGCGGACATCCGTCGGGCGGCACCTGCACCGCCCCGTCCACCAGCCCCTCACTGGGCAGTTCGGCCGGCACGGCGCGCTCCAGCGGCGGCCCCTGCGTGCGCAGCCCGATCCGGTTGCTCGCGGACGACACCCGGTAGACCGCCGTGGTCAGCGTCCGCAGCGCGGCGGGTGTGAACCAGTCGTCGCGCGGCCCGAGCCGGATCCGCAGCACCAGTTCGTCCGGCGGCGCCGGGGCCGGCACCCCATCCAGCCACGCCGCACGTCCTGCCGGACGGCCCAGCACCACCACCGCGCCGTCCCCCAGCGGCGCGGGTCCGAGCCCCGAGAGCAGATCGGTGGCGCGGCTGCCCAGCACCGGGCGTACCGCGATCCCGCCGCCGAACGCCACGTAGCTCCGTACCCCGGAGACCGCGGGACCGATGTCGAGGACCGCGCCCGCCGGGACCCGTACGGGCGCGCCCCAGGCCGCCGGACGGCCGGCGACCGTGACCGCGCACGGTGCGCCGGTGACCGCCACCGTGACCGCGCGCCGGGGCCGTACCGCGCAGCCGCCCAGCGTCGTCTCCAGGGCCGCGTCCCCCTCCGCGTTGCCCACCAGCCGGTTGGCCAGCCGCAGCGCGGGCCGGTCCAGCGCCCCGGAGCGGGCCACCCCCAGGTGGGCGTGGCCGCCGCGCCCCAGGTCCTGCACCGTGGTCAGCGGCCCCTGCCGTACGACGGCGAAGGCGCGGTCCGTCACCCGTCCACCGCCGTGAACCGCACCCGCGTCCCCGGCGCGAGCAGCGCCGGCGGGGTCCGCGCGGTGTCCCACAGGACGGCGTCCGTCGTCCCGATCAGCCGCCAGCCGCCGGGGGAGGAGCGCGGATACACCCCGGTGTACGGGCCGGCGAGACCGACCGAGCCCGCCGGGACCGCCGTACGGGGCGTGGCCCTGCGCGGTACGGCGTACCGCTCGGGCAGCCCGGTGAGATAGCCGAAGCCGGGCGCGAACCCGCAGAACGCGACCCGGAACTCCGTGGCCGTGTGGATCCGTACCACCTCCTGCTCCGCCACCCCCCACAGCGCGGCCACCTCCACCAGATCGGCGCCGTCGTACCGGACGGGCAGCTCGACCGCCGCCCCCTCTGCCACGGACGGCCCGGCGCTCTCCCAATTGCCGAGCTGCGCGGCGAGGCCGGCCGGGTCGGCCACCCCGTCGAGCAGGACCGTTCGCGCGGCGGGCACGATCTCCCCGACCGGCGGGAGCGTGCCCTCGGCGCGGCGGCGCAGCAGCTCGGCGTGGAGCGCCTCGGCGGCGGGCCCGTCGGCCACCTCGACGAGCAGCGCCCGCTCGCCCACGGGCAGCACCCTCATACGAACGCCTCCAGCCGGACGCCGGACGCCTCCAGCCGGCCGCGGACGCGCCGGGCGAGCCCGACGGCGCCCGGCGTGTCGCCGTGCAGACAGAGCGAGCGGGCGCGGACCCCGATGGACTGCCCGCCCAGCGAGGTGACGACGCCGAACCGGGCCATGGAGACGGCCCGTTCCACCACCGTCGCGGGATCCGTGATCACCGCCCCCTCCTGGCCGCGCGGCACGAGCGTGCCCTCCACGGTGTACGCGCGGTCCGCGAACGCCTCGGTGACGACGGGGAGTCCGGCCTTCTCCGCCATGCCGTGCAGCCGTGAGCCCGGCAGCCCGAGCAGCGGCAGCCGCTCGCCGGTCAGTCGCACCCCCTCCACGACGGCCTCGGCCTGCTCCTCGTCGTGCACCACCCGGTTGTACAGCGCGCCGTGCGGTTTGACGTACGCGACCCGGGCGCCCGCCGCCTTCGCGAACACCTCCAGCGCGCCGATCTGGTAGGCGACCTCGGCCGCCAGCTCGTCGGCCGGCACCTCCATCGGACGCCGTCCGAAGCCCGCCAGATCGCGGTACGAGACCTGGGCGCCGATCCGTACTCCCCGCTCGGCGGCCCACGCGCAGACCCGCCGCATCGTGGCCGCGTCCCCGGCATGGAAGCCGCAGGCCACGTTGGCGCTGGTGACGACGGAGAGGAGTGCCTCATCTTCCGTCAGCCGCCAGCGGCCGAAGCCCTCCCCGAGGTCGGCGTTGAGGTCGATGGACGCCCAGGTCATGGAGTCACCTTCCGATCGGCGATGTCAGAGCAGTTCACGCCCGCGGGTCTCGGGCAGGCCGAGCAGTGCGAGTACGGCGAGACCGTAGCCGACCGCGCCGAACACCAGGGCCCCGCCGACGCCCCAGCTCGTCGCCAGGAACCCGACGAGCGTGGGGAAGAGCGCGCCGACGGCCCGCCCCGTGTTGTACGTGAAGCCCTGCCCGGTGCCGCGTACGGCGGTCGGGTAGAGCTCGCTGAGGAACGAGCCGAAGCCGCTGAAAATGGCCGACATGCAGAAGCCGAGCGGGAATCCGAGAACCAGCAGCAGCCCGTCGGCCCCCGCCGGGATGTTGGTGTACGCGAGGATCGCCGCGGCGGACAGCACCGCGAAGAGCGCGATGTTCTTCTTCCTGCCGAGCCGGTCCGTGAGGTAACCGCCGGTCAGATAGCCCGTGAAGGCACCGGAGATGAGGAAGGCCAGATAGCCGCCGGTGCCGACGACGGTGAGCCCGCGCTCGCTCTTGAGGAAGGTGGGCACCCAGGTGGCGAGCGTGTAGTAACCGCCCTGCACCCCGGTGGACAGCAGGGTCGCGAAGAGCGTCGTCCGCAGCAGGTCCTTGCGGAAGATCGCGGTGAACGAGCCCTTCCGCGCGCTGGTGCGGCGCTGTTCGGCCGCCGCGGGCGCGTCGCTGACGTTGCGGCGTACGTAGACGATCAGCAGCGCGGGCAGCGCGCCCGTCCAGAACATCACCCGCCACGCGGTGTCCGCGTCCAGGAACTGGAAGACCAGGGTGTAGACGACGACCGCGAGCGCCCAGCCGGCCGCCCACGCGCTCTGCACGGCGCCGAGCGTACGGCCGCGGTGCCGCCCCGAGGCGTACTCGGCGACGAGGATCGCGCCGACCGCCCACTCACCGCCGAAGCCCAGCCCCTGGAGGGCACGGAAGACCAGCAGCGTCTCGTAGTTCGGCGCGAAACCGCACAGCACGGTGAAGACCGCGTAGGTGATCACCGTGATCATCAGGGCCCGCACCCGGCCGATCCGGTCGGCGAGCACACCGGCGACGGCGCCGCCGATGGCCGACACGACCAGCGTGACGGTGGTGAGCAGACCGGTCTGGCCGCTGTCGAGGCTGAAGTAGGCGGCGATGGCCACCATCGACAGCGGCAGCGTGAAGAAGTCGTACGAGTCGAGTCCGTAACCGCCGAACGCGCCGGCGAAGGCCCGGCGCCCCTGCGGCCCCAGGGCCCGCAGCCAGGCGAACGCGCCGGTGTCCTCGGGAAGTTCGTCCTTGGTCAGACGTGCTTGGGTCGTGCTCATCTGCACCTCGCAGGAGGGTGAGTGTGCCGGGACCGTGAGCTGAGAACACCGTAGGGGATTGTTCAACGATCCGACAAGAGCCATGTAGGTTCGTCACTTTCTTCTACGATGGACGGACATGCCGGCCGGACGAGGGAGAGCACGCTGTGGGGACGAGCGGGTCGGACCTCGGTCAACTGGCGGACGACCGCGCGCTGCTGGGCCGCACCAGCACGGCGGAACGGGTCGCCGACATCCTGCGCACGCGGATCGCCGAGGGGTACTTCCAGCCGGGGGAGCGGCTCTCCGAGGACAGCATCGGCAAGGCGCTCGCCGTCTCCCGCAACACCCTGCGCGAGGCGTTCCGGCTCCTCACCCATGAACGGCTGCTGGTCCACGAGCTGAACCGGGGGGTCTTCGTCCGGGTCCTCGCGGTCCAGGACGTCGAGGACATCTACCGCACCCGCCGGCTGATCCAGTGCGCGGTCGTCCGCGGCCTCGACGGTCCCCCGTTCGAACTGGGCGGCCTGCTGGACGCCGTCACCGAGGGGGAGCACGCGGCGGAAGAGGGCCACTGGAAGGACGTCTCCACCGCCAACATCCACTTCCACCGCGAACTGGTCGCGCTGGCCGGCAGCGCGCGCACCGACGAGCTGATGCGCGGCGTCCTGGCCGAACTGCGCCTCGCCTTCCACATCGTGGACGACCCGCGCGCCCTGCACGAGCCGTACCTCACCCGTAACCGGCAACTCCTCGAATCCCTGAAGGCGGGCGACCGGGACGGCACGGAACGCCTCCTCGCCGCCTATCTGGACGACTCGCGGGAGCAGGTCGTGGAGGTGTACGCGGGCCTGGTCGCCGACGAGCCCGCGGACAAGGACTGAGGTTCTGCGTCGTTTCGACCGTTGTCGGTGCGAGGACCTAATCTGTTCCCCGTGACTTCGCCTGCCCCGACGGACTTCGTTCCGCCCCAGCTCAGCGCGGGGCCGCGGCCCGCCCAGGGCCCGGCCGCCGACGAAGGGCTCGCGCGCCGCCTGCGCGCGCTCGCCTGCACCGCGCCGCTGCACGACCTGGACGCCCGCAAGGCCAATCTGGCGGGCGAGTACTCGGTGTACGCGATGGCGGAGGTCGCGCTCTCCGCCATCGACCTGGTCACGCTCAACATGGACTTCGACACCGGCGCCGACCACGAACAGATAGTGTCCAGACTCCTCCCCCGCATCGCAGCCCAGGCACCCCGCCGCCCGGCCGCGGAGCACGAACGCGTCGCCCGCTGGGTCCTGGAGAACCTGATCAACGTGGGCAGCGTGGACCGCGGCTTCCGCGCCGTCTACGGCACGTTCGGCACGGACGGCGTCTACACCCGCAGGGATTACGACTTCAAGCTCATCGAAGAGGTCCCGGGACACGGCGGCAGCGTCTTCCTCCGTACGACCGACGAAGCGGTCAACGTCCTGGTCGGCGCCCTCGACACGGACGTCACCAGCGCCCAGATCGCCGCCGAGGTCAAGCTGGAGGTCCTGATCAGCCGGGGCAGACTGGCCGACGCCCAGCTCGCCGCCGAACAGGCCCGGTACCGGACCGTGCAGTACGCGGAGACGCTGCGCAGAACCCTGGAGGCGACCCGGCGCAACGTACGGGCCGTCGACTGGCTGAACGCCGTACCGGACATGATCGACGAGGCACTCGACCATGTCGCCGACCGGTACCGCCACGAGAACGCGATCCTGACGAACATCCGCAAGGCGCGGGACGAGGCGGAGACCGGCACCGACCCCAGAACGGCCGAGCACAAGCGGCGCGCGGCCGAACTCGTCGACATCGTCAAGGACTGCATCCGCCGCCACACCCAGCTCCAGTCCCGCCTCCTGGAGGCCGGCCCCCTCTTCCGGGCCGAACAGGACCGCCAGGCCTTCGCCCGGCCCGCCGCGCACACCGGACTCGACCTGTACGGACAGCTCGTCGCCCCGCTGCTGCCGCTCCCGGTGGAGCGGGCCGCCCGTGTCACCGACGCCTTCTTCGCCCGCGGCACGGGCCTGCGCACCCCGGCCTCCGTCCGGGTCGGCGACCTGATCGACCTGCTGCTGACCCCACCGGTGGAGCGCGAACACCTCGGCGCGGAGATGCCGGAACCGGACCTGATCGCGACCCCGGACGACAGCCGCTTCAGCGAGGAACAGCTCGCGAGCGCGAAGGAACTCCTCGACCTGGAACACGACGCGCCGCGCAGACTCTCCGGCCTCCTCGCGGAGGCCCGCCTGCGCGATCCGGAACTGCCCTACCTCGTCGCCCTCCTGGCCATCCACGCGGCCAGCCCCCCGGTGGGCACGGCCTACCGCCAGGGCGAGGAGCGCCTGCTCTTCGCGGTGGACGACGGCACCCCCCTGGACGACCCGGAGTTCGGCGGCGCGGACCTGATAGTCGGCACGGCCCTCCTGGACGCGGCAGGCATGACGGCGGACCGCACGGAGGCGGCATGACCGGCGCCGCGCAACGCTCGGTCGGGACCTCCGGCGGAGACCCACTTCCTCAGCCAGGTCGGTGCGTTGGGGCGACCCACCGGCGGGAGGGGGTCGGGGGCGGAGGAGGTGCGTGTCCGGACTGAAGCGTGATGTGTGGCGCGTAGACGCCCGTCTCCCCGTACAAGAGCAGTACCGCGCCGTACATCATGCCGTCCGGGCATGTGCCTCCGGAGGCCCCGGCCCCCGCGCCCAGCCACGTACCCCCAGCCGGACGGCGTACCGCACCACCCGCACCCCCCAAGGAGCCGCCCCGTGAGCGACTACACCGCCGAGCCTTCCGCCACGTGGCCCGACCCCACCGACCAGGACCCGCCCGAGCCCCCCAGGCCGAGCGCCGGCGGAGCGCTCACCCCGGCCGACGCCGCCGACGCCGCCCGCCTCGTCTCCTTCGGGCTCCAGCCCAAACTGCTGCCGGCCCGCGACGCCGAGTACACCGAGCTGCTCCGCCGCTACCGCGAGGACCCCGCCTTCGCCCGCGTCGCCGACGCCGTCGCCACCGGGTTCGGTCTCGTCGTCCTCGAAGTCTCCCCGCGCGCAGGCATGGCCGTCACCGCGGCAGAGGACTCGGTCTTCGCCGTCCGCATGGGCGACTACGCGCGCCGCGCCTCCACCGACTCCGCCGACCGCTTCCTGCACGGCCTCGCCCATCTCGCCGTCGCGGCCCTGGCCTTCCCCCGCCCCGAGGACCTCGCCGACGACGGATACATCGGCCGGATCACGGTCAACGGGGTGGACGCCTTCGTACGACAGGCCTGCCGCCGCCTGGAGGAGCGCGCCGAGCGGGACGGGGAGAACACCGACCCGTCGACCGACGCCCCCGGCCTGGAGGCCGCCTGGCGGACCTACGCACGGCGCAGCGCGACCGGCGCCACCAAGGATGCCCGCCGTCTCGCCGGCTCCACGACCGGCATCATCGGCAAGGCCGTCGCGTTCCTCACCGACTCCGGATTCCTCCAGCGCACCGGCGACGACGCCGGAGGCGCCTACCGCACCACCGCCCGCTACCAGCTCCAGGTGCGCGACATGGCGGGCCACGCGGCCCTCGGCGAACTGCTGGAGCTGGGCGTCGTCCCCGTCACCGACGGCTCCGCCACCCTGCTGCCCCCGCCCGACGGCGACGACCTGGAACTGGCCGCCGACGCGGGCCTGCCCTTCCACGCCTGACACCCCGCCCACGCCCACCCGCCCACGGCCCCCGCCCCACCCGCCCCGCCATTCACCAGACGAGAGTCCGCCATGTACGAGCTGTCCCGGGTCCGCCTCTACTCCATCGGCCCCGCCGGCGCGCGCTACGCCGACACCGTGCTCGACCTGCGCGGAGTGGGCGCCCCCGTGCCGCACCCCGCGCCCACCCAGGCGGAGTTCTTCGAGGAGGAGCCGGTCGGCCCGCCGCGCCGCCCCGCCCCCGCGGGGGTGCTCTTCCTGGAGAACGGCGGCGGCAAGTCCGTCCTGCTCAAGCTGATCTTCTCGGTGATGCTGCCGGGACACCGCAACACACTCGGCGGCGCCAGCTCCGGCGTGCTGCGCAAGTTCCTGCTCGCGGACGACTGCGGCCATGTCGCCCTGGAGTGGCAGCACACCCTCACCGGGGAACTCGTCGTCGTCGGCAAGGCCAGCGAGTGGCGCGGCCGGCAGGTCTCCAACGACCCGCGGAAGTTCGCCGAGGGGTGGTACTCCTTCCGGCCCGGCCCCGGACTCAGCCTCGACTCGCTGCCGGTCGCCGAGTCCACCGCCGTCCGGCCGCCCGCCGAAGGCGTCTCCGGCGCGCGCGGCAGGCGCCGCACGATGAAGGGCTTCCGCGACGCCCTCACCGAGGCGGGGAAGTTCTACCCCCATCTGGACATCCACTGGGAGGAGATCCACGACCGCTGGAACGAACACCTCGGCGATCTGGGCCTCGACCCCGAACTCTTCCGCTACCAGCGCGAGATGAACGCCGACGAGGGCGAGGCCGCCGGTCTCTTCGCCGTCAAGAAGGACTCCGACTTCACCGACCTCCTGCTGCGCGCCGTCACCGACACCCGGGACACCGACGGCCTCGCCGACCTCGTCGGAGGCTTCGGCAACAAGCTGGGCCGCCGCGCCGAACTCACCGCGGAGCGCGACTTCACCGCCGGTTCCGTCGATCTCCTCGGCCGGATCGTGGCGGCGACCGAGACCCGCGGCCGCGCCCGCGACGTCCACGCGGGCGCCGAGCGCCGGGCCCGTACGCTCGTCACCCGGCTCATCGCACGGGCCGGCGAGGAGCGCGGCCGGGCCGCCGACCTCGCCCAGCAGGTCACCGCCGCCGCCCACACCGTGACCGAGGCCGAGCGGTCGCGCGGCCACAGCGCGCTGATCGCCGCCGAACTCGCCTACCGGCACGCCTCCCTGGCGCTCACCGCCGCCGAGAAGCGCGCCGCGGCCCAGCGCCGGGAGCTCACCGACGCCCGTACGCTCCACTCGGCCTGGCAGGCCGCCGAGAGCGTGCTGCGCCACCGGGCGGCGTCCGACCGCTCCGCACGCGTGGCCGTCGCGATCCGGGAGGCCGAGCGGGACGCCGCGCCCGCGCTGGCCGCCCGCGCCACGGCCGCGGCCGATCTCGTACGGGCGCTGCACGCCGCCGCCGAGGAGGGCGAGCGTCTCGCGAACGAGGAGGAGGAGCGCTCCGCCATCCTCCAGGAGACCGGCGAGGCCGCCCACCGCGACGCGACCGCCGCCGCCACCGACGCGCAGCGCGCCAGAAGCGAGGCCGGGCATCTGCGCCAGCGTCTCGCCGAGGTCGAGCAGGAGACGGCCGAGGCGGTCCGGGCCGGCTGGCTCGACGACTCCGCGCCCGACGCCGACCCGGCCCGTGCCGCGCTCGCCGCCAGCGACGCGGAGAAGGCGGCCGTCGCCCTCTGGGACGCGGCTCGCGACGCGGCGCGTACGTCGGCTGAGCGCGCCAGGGAGGGCGCCTCCGCCGAATCCCGCGCCGAACTGGCCGCCGCCCGCGCCGCCGACGCCGCCCGCGCAGCGGAGCAGTCTTACGAGGCGGAGCGCCGCGCCGCCGAGTCGATCGCCGGGGACGAACGCCTCGCCGAACTGCTGAGCCTGCCCACGACCGTCGCGGCCCTGACCACGTCGCAGGCGGGGGTCCCGGGCCAGCGCACCGGCACGGACCCGGCGCCCGACGGGACGACGAACGCGACGTCGGCCGGGACGCAGACCGGTCCGCAGACCGGGCCGAACACGGCGCCCAACGGCCCCGCGGCCCACCGGCCCGGGGCGTCCCCGCACCCCTCCGAGGGCCCCCTGAGCCCCGAGGAGCTGGACCGGTACGCCGACGAGCTGCGCGAACTCCTCGACCAGGGCATCGCCGCCGCCGAACGGAACCTCTTCGAGCTGCGGACCGCCGCCGCCGACGACGCGCGGATCCTCGGCGCCCTCGGCGACGGCGGGCTGCTGCCGCCGGGCCCCGATGTGCTGGCCACGGTCGAATTCCTCGGCGAACACGGCATCCCCGCGCTGCCCGGCTGGCGCTATCTCGCCCAGGCCGTCGACCCCGCCGACCATGCCGCCGTGCTGGCCGCCAGGCCCGAGCTGGTCGACGGCGTCGTGATCACCGACCCCGACTCGCACGCCCGCGCCCGGGAGGCGCTCGCCGGCGCCGCGCTGCTGCCGCGCTCCACCGTGGCCGTCGGCACCGCCGCCGCGCTGCTGGCCCCGGTGCCGCCGCCGGGCGCGGAAGGTGCCGAGGGCAGCGGGGTCCTCGGCGTCTTCCTCGTACCGCCGAACCCGGCCATGCACGACGAGCACGCCGCCGACGAGGAGCGGCAGACGCTGCGCGCCCGCGCCGCCGCCCGCGACGAGGAGATCCGTACCCTCGCCGCCCGGCTGACCGGCGACCGCTCGCTCGCCGCCAGGATCGGTTCCTGGCGCGCCGACTGCCCGCCCGGCATGCTCACGGAGCTGTCCGCCGCCGCGGCCACGGCCCGGGAGAGCGCGGAGACGGCCGCGGCGGCACTCGCCGAGGCCCGTACGGTACGGGCCGAGGCGGACGAGGCCGCCGCCGACACCGCCCGGGTCCGCGACGAACGCCAGGAGGCCGCCCAGCGCGCCCGCCGGGCCGCCGACGTGCTCTCCGGGCTCGCGCACCGGCTCCGTGACCGCGCCGGATGGCAGGCCAAGCTCCGGGAACTGGCCGACGACGCCACCGAGTACGAGGCGCGCGCGGCCGTCTGCCTGGAGCGGGCCCGCGCCGCCGACGAGGACCGCAGGGCCGCCCAGCGCGCGGGTGACGACGCCCGCCGGACCGCGCGCGCCCTGCGCGCCGAGCGCGCCGAGATCGCCGGCGCCCCCGAGACGGTCCCCGACGCGGCGCCGGACGCCCCGCGCACCGCGCTGCCCGCCCTGCGCGAGGCGTACCGCGCGGCCTCCCAGCTGTACGAGAAGGTGGGCGTCGGCGCCGACCTGCGCGCCGAACAGGCCCGCGCCGAGGGCGACGAGAGCGCCGCCCTCGCCGAACTGGACCGGCTCACCAACAAGGTCCGTACCCGCGCCGGGCAACTGCTCGAATCCACCGACGGAGCCGACGGACCCTCCCGGCAGGCCGCCGCCGCCCGCGCCGAGTCCCTGGTCCAGATGCTGGAGTCGCGCGCCTCGGCCGCCAGTGAACAACTGGGCCGGTTCCGCGGCGAGGCCGAGCGGCTGGCCCCCGACGACGGCGACACCCACACCGAACTCCCCGAGGACCAGGCCCCGGCCGACGCCGAGCAGGCGCAGATCCTGCTCCGTACGGCCACCACCGAACTGGCCGTACGGTCCGACGCGCTGGAGACGGCGCGGGCCGCGCACAGCGAGCTGCTGTACGCGCACCGCGCCGCCGAGGAGGCGGCGGGCGGCTTCGACGAGACCGCGGCCCTCCTGCGCGACCTGCTGCGCGGCGCTGTCACCGAGGAGACCGACCCCGGGGAGGCACCGCGCCCGCCGGAGCCGTATCCGGGCACGCTGGAGGAGGCCCGCGGGTCCACGGGCGAGGCCCGCCGGGCGCTGCGCGGCTGCGCGGCCGACCTCTCGGCGGCGGAGGCGGGCGTACGGGAGGCGTGCGACGTGCTCGTACGGCACGCCAACTCCACCCGGTACGAGCAGGTGCGGACCCCCGCCCGGCAGCAGATCCGCGAGCTCCCGGCCGCCGCGCTGCCCGAGCACGCAGCGGCGTGGGCGCAGGCGTTCGCACCCCGGCTGAGGGTGCTGACGGACGAGCTGGCGCAGTTGGAGCGCAACCGCGACTCCATCGTCGACCGGCTGCGCGGTCTGGTCGACTCCGCGCTGACGACGCTCCGTTCGGCCCAGCGGCTCTCGCGGCTGCCCGAGGGCCTGGGGGAGTGGTCGGGGCAGGAGTTCCTGCGGATCCGCTTCGAGGAGCCGGACCGCGCGACGCTCACCGAACGGCTGGGCGAGGTCATCGACGAGGCCACCCGGGCCGCCCTCAAGAAGAACTCCGACCTCCGCAGGGACGGCATGTCCCTGCTGCTGCGCGGTGTCCAGGCCGCCCTCGAACCCAAGGGCATCGCCGTCGAGATCCTCAAGCCCGACGCCGTGCTGCGCGCCGAGCGCGTGCCGGTCGGGCAGATGGGCGACGTCTTCTCCGGCGGTCAGCTGCTGACCGCCGCGATCGCCCTGTACTGCACGATGGCGGCGCTCCGCAGCAACGACCGGGGGCGCGACAAGCACCGGCACGCGGGCACGCTCTTCCTCGACAACCCGATCGGCCGTGCCAACGCCACGTACCTGCTGGAACTCCAACGCGCGGTCTCGGACGCGCTGGGCGTGCAGCTCCTCTACACCACGGGTCTCTTCGACACGACGGCGCTCGCCGAATTCCCGCTGGTCATCAGGTTGCGCAACGACGCGGATCTCCGTGCCGGGCTGAAGTACATCAGCGTGGAGGAGCACTTGCGCCCCGGGCTGCCGCAGCAGGACCCGGACGGCGAGCCCGTGCACGGGGAGATCACCGCGACCCGCATGTTCAAGCGGACCCCCGACCCGGCCTCCACACCAGCCCCGGCTCCAGCCCCGTCGGACACCGGAGAGGAGCGGGTCAGGCCGTCTTGAGCCCGGCCCCTGCCTGTTCCTCGCTCAGGGCGGCGGCGCCCGCCGGCGGTATCCGTACCCCCTCGCGCGCCGCCTTCCTGTCCGCCCGCCGTGCCCTGCGCCGTTCGCGGCGCAACTGGCGTGCCGTACTGCTGGGCACGGACACCACTCCGTAACGCTGGTTCCACACCTGGCGCGTCACCCAGACGTCCAGCACACCCCACGTCGCCACCACCGTCGAGGCCACACTGCTCAGCACCATCGGGAAGGCCAGCCAGGACCCCGCGAGCGTGCTGAGAAACGCAATCATGGCCTGAATCAGTGTCACCGAGGTGATGATGACCGCCCGGACCGCGGCCGTCCTGACCGGATCCGGCATGCGGTAGGACCGCGCGGGCTCCTCGACCCACAACCCGCGCGAGACCCGCTCGAACTCCCCCGTTCGCACCGCGCCCCGCCGTTCATCCGTCTGCTGCATGGACCGTCACTCCCCAACCCCGCTGTCCGTCCCAAGGGGGACTGCCCGGCTCGTCACGCTTCACGCCACTTCGGAATCGAACCGATTCCGAACGGTGATGCGCGAACCGCCCGTAGCGCTCCGGACTTCCCCTGATCCCCGTACATAACGACGAATGTCCACCCACGAAGATTCCCGTCCTGGCCGTCATCGGACCGTCACCCGGCCGTCAAGCGAATGATTTCGGCCATCTGTCCTGACCGGTACGTGTCTTCCCTCGTGGCCTCCATACATCAGAGGCGGAAGCCATCTCGCCGAATACCGGGACAACCCATGATCAAGGAGGCAGGGGACGGCTGAAAAACATCCGGACGTGTCTTCGAGTTGCCGGTGTGACAGTAGTAGGCTCGCGCCGTTTGCTGACGAAGTATCTCCCGCATCAGGCGGGGATCGACCAGGGGGAGGCCATGCGCTTTCGCGGGAAATCCATCCGCCGGAAGATCGTGGCGCTGCTGCTCGTGCCGCTCATCGGGCTCACCGTTCTCTGGGGGCTCGCGACGACGCTCGCCGGCACCCCGGCCAAGCAGCTCGTCGATGTCAGCTACGCGATCGAGAAAATCGGCCACCCGGTGGAGGACAGCATCCGGGTCCTCCAGAGCGAGCGCCGCCAGACGCTGATCTTCCTGGCGGACCCCGAGGCCGTCGACTCGCTCACCGAGCTCCGCAGCCGCCGCAGCGACACGGACCGGGCGCTGACCACGGTCAGACGCAACGCCGCTTCCGGCGTGCGGGACCGGATGGACACCATCACCTCCGACCGGCTCGGCAGGCTCCTCGGCGACCTGGACGGCCTCGACCTGATGCGCCGGTCCGTCGAGGAGAGCACGGTCACCCGTGAGGGTGCCCTGGACTTCTACAACAAGCTCATCGACCCCAGTCACAACGTCCTCGCCTCCCTCTACAGCAACGAGGACATGGACGGCGACAACTGGGGTCGTGCGCTGATCGGCCTGGACCGCGCCAAGGAGATGCTCTCCCGGGAGGACGCGCTCGTCGCCTCCGCGCTGGTCGGCCGCGAGATGACCGCCGAGGACCTGCGCCGCACCTCCGACCTGGTCGCCAACCGCGTCCTGCTCTACGAGTCCAACCTGGCCGACCTGCCGCTCTCCGACCGCGCGACGCTGGAGCAGTACTGGCGGACCCCCGCCACCCTGGAACTGCGCGAGACCGAGGACCGTCTCATCGCCGGCGGGCCGGCCAAGAACCCGAAGTCGGTCAGCGCCAAGAGCTGGCAGCGGATGACGGCCTCCGTCCTCAGCGACCTCACCGACGAGAGCGCGGAGGCCAGCTCCCTCTACCGGGACCACATCGACCCCGTCCGCCAGGACGTCTTCGTCAGGACCGGACTCGCCGCGGCCCTGGGCCTGCTCACCCTCCTCATCTCCATCTTCGTCTCCACCCGCGTCGGCCGTGACCTGATCCGCGACCTCTCCCGGCTCCGCAAGGAGGCCCACGAGGTCTCCGGCGTGCGCCTCCCGAGCGTCATGCGCAGGCTCGCCGCGGGCGATCCGGTCGACGTGGAGACCGAGGCGCCGCGTCTCGAATACGACAGGGACGAGGTCGGCCAGGTCGGCCAGGCCCTCAACACCCTTCAGCGCGCCGCCGTCGAGGCCGCCGTCAAACAGGCCGACCTGCGGCGCGGCGTCTCCGAGGTGTTCGTCAACCTCGCCCGCCGCAACCAGGTCCTGCTCCACCGGCAGCTCACGCTCCTGGACACCATGGAGCGCCGCACGGAGGACACCGAGGAACTGGCCGACCTCTTCCGCCTCGACCACCTCACCACCCGTATGCGGCGCCACGCCGAAGGCCTGGTGATCCTCTCCGGCGCCGCCCCCTCCCGCCAGTGGCGCAAGCCCGTCCAGCTCATGGACGTCGTACGCGCGGCCGTCGCGGAGGTCGAGGACTACGAGCGCATCGAGGTCCGCAGGCTCCCGAGGATCGGTGTCGGCGGCCCCGCGGTCGCGGACCTCACCCACCTCATCGCCGAACTCCTGGAGAACGCCACGGTGTTCTCGCCCCCGCACACCGCGGTGCAGGTGCACGGCGAGCGGGTCGCCAACGGCTTCACCCTGGAGATCCACGACCGCGGTCTGGGCATGGCCCCCGAGGTGCTGCTCGACGCGAACCTCCGGCTCGCCGAGACCCCCGAGTTCGAACTGTCGGACACCGACCGGCTGGGACTGTTCGTCGTCAGCCGGCTCGCCCAGCGGCAGAACGTACGGGTCTCCCTCCAGCCCTCCCCGTACGGCGGCACGACGGCGATCGTCTTCCTGCCCGTCGCGCTGCTCACCGACGCCCCCGAGACGGAGGGCACCGGCTTCCGGCTCGACCGGAAGAACGCCCTGGAACGGGGGCGCGGCCGCGCCGACTCCGGCGGCGGGCGGCGTACCGCACTGGCGCAGGTCCCCACCGGACTGGGCAGCGGCCCGTCGGTGCTCGACGGCCCGGTCGAACTCGAAGCACCGGTCGGTGCTCTGGGGGCCGACAGCGGGCCGGTAATCGGCGGAGGTGACGGCATCGGCGATCTCGATGACACGGAGAGCGAGCGTGGCGGCCTGTTCCGCGCGCGCGAGCACCTCCGCGACACCACCCACAGCACACCCGACGCCCACGCCCGGCGTGAGGGACGTGACGGTTACGACGTACGGGACACCCGTGACGGCCGCGACGCCCGAGGCGACCTGTACGACGTACGGGACGCCCGTATGAGCCGCGACGAACTGCGCGAGCTCCGCGACGAGAACCGCCGCGACGACAGCCGTGACGGCCGCGACTTCCGCGACCGGCGTGACGGCCGGATCACCCCGGCCCCGCGTGGCCGGCACGCCCGGCAGGACCCCGGGGCCGACACCGGATCCGGATCCGCCGACGACCCGGTCCTGCCCCGCCGCAAGCCCCCGACCCTGGTCGCCGACCGCGGTCGGCGGGTGGACGAGCCGGAACGCGGTCACCCGGCACAGGACCAGCCCGCCCCCGGCGGGACGGGCGGGCGCGGCAGGTCCGGCATCCCGCCGCAGACCACCCGCCGTGCCGGGGCCGGGGCGCCGTCGGACCAGGCACCGGCCATGATCGACGGACTGCCCCGCCGGGTCCGGCAGGCCAGCCTGGCCCCGCAGTTGAGGGACGTCGCGCAGGACAGGAATTCCGGCCCGGGGCCCGGCGAGGGCCGGCCCGTCGAGCAGGAGCGGGACGCGGACGAGGTCCGCAGCCGTATGGCGTCGCTCCAACGCGGCTGGCAGCGCGGTCGTCGGCAGAACGACGCCGAGGACTCCAGCGCCCGGGTCGAGACTCAAGGAAACACATCGGAGGGGGACGGTCGATGACCGCACCGAATGTCGCAGCACGCTCCACCGACCCCAATGGCGCGGGAGAGCTCAACTGGCTGCTCGACGAGTTGGTCGAGCGCGTCGCCAGCATCCGTAAGGCAGTGGTCCTCTCCGGGGACGGCCTCGCCACCGGCACGTCGAAGGACCTGACGCGTGAGGACGGTGAGCACCTCGCGGCCGTCGCCTCCGGATTCCACAGCCTGGCCAAGGGCGTGGGCCGGCACTTCGAGGCCGGCCGCGTCCGGCAGACCGTCGTCGAACTCGACGACGCCTTCCTCTTCGTCACCGCGGCGGGCGACGGCAGCTGTCTCGCCGTGCTCTCCGACGCGGACTCGGACGTCGGTCAGGTCGCCTACGAGATGACGCTCATGGTCAAGCGGGTCGGGGTCCACCTGGGCACGGCCCCACGGACCGGCCTGCCCGCCGGAGGGTGAGTGGGCTGAGATGAGTGACTCAGGTCAGGATCCGCAGCACTGGTTCGACGGCGAAGCCGGACCGGTGGTGCGTCCGTACGCGATGACGCGTGGCCGCACCAGCAGCGCGACGCGCCACCAGCTCGACCTGATCGCGCTCGTCGTATGCGAACCCGAGGCCGGCGACCCCGGCCGGGACCAGACGCTCTCCCCGGAACACGTGGAGATCGTGGATCGCTGCTACACGAGTCCCCAGTCGATCGCCGAACTCTCGGCGGGCCTCGATCTCCCCGTAGGGGTGGTCCGGGTGCTCGTCGGGGATCTCGTCGAGGACGAAATCGTGCGTGTAACCCGTCCCGTTCCGCCGGCCGAGCTGCCGGACGTGAGCATTCTCCGCGAGGTGATCAATGGTCTTCGGGCGCTCTAGCCGCAGGCAGCGTCCGGTCGATCCGGTGGCGCTGAAGATCCTCGTAGCGGGGGGCTTCGGGGTGGGCAAGACCACCCTGGTCGGCGCCGTGAGCGAGATCAGGCCGCTCCGTACGGAAGAGATGCTGAGCGAGGCCGGCCGGCCCGTCGACGACGTCGACGGCGTCGAGTCCAAGACGACCACCACGGTCGCCATGGACTTCGGCCGGATCACCCTCCGCGAGGACCTCGTGCTGTACGTCTTCGGCACCCCCGGGCAGGACCGGTTCTGGTTCCTCTGGGACGAGCTGGCCCAGGGGGCCCTGGGCGCCGTCGTACTGGCCGACACCCGGCGGCTCGCGGACTCGTTCGCCGCCGTCGACTACTTCGAACGGCGCGGCATTCCCTTCACGGTCGCCGTCAACTGCTTCGAGGGGGCCGACCGCTTCCCCGGCGAGACCGTACGCTCGGCGCTCGACCTCGACCCCGAGGTCCCGCTGGTGATGTGCGACGCGCGCGAACGCGAGTCCGTCAAGGAGGTGCTGGTTTCGGTGGTCGAACACGCCATGACCCGCGCGGCCCTGTCGCGCGAGCACGCGCCCACCTCCTGACCGCCCCCCCAGCCCCCGCCCTCTCCGGCCTCTCCGGCCCCTCTCCGACACGAGAACCGGAGACGGCCGCGCGGCGTCCCCCACCACGGGGGACGGCCGGAGCCCACGGGGGTGGTCCCGGCCGTTCCCGCGCCGTTCTCGGGACTCCGGGCTCAGCGGCCGCGAACCGAGCCCCGTGCCACCGGGAAGTCGAAGTAGGTGTCCGGGAACGTCTCCGGCTTGTGGGTGAAGTGCCACCACTCCTCGGGCAGGTTGGTGAATCCCACTTCGGTCAGGGCCGACTTCAGGAGCTGCCGGTTCGCCCGCTGCGCGCCCCGCACGCGCGGGTCGTCGGTGTGCGAGAGCGTGTCGAAGCAGTCGAAGCCCGTTCCCATGTCGACGGAGTTGTCCGGAAACCGCTTCTCCTTCGGTCCGTGGCACGGAGTGAGCGGTTCGCCCGGTACGTACGGACGCGTCGGCAGGGCCGGCAGCCTCACCAGCGTCAGGTCCACCGTGGAACCGCGGCTGTGCCCGGACTTCTCCGCGATGTAACCGTCCTCGAACAGCCGTGACTTGTCGACGCGCGGATAGAACTCCGCCTTCATACGCTCGTCCTGGAGATCCTTCGCCCAGCGCACGAAGTGGTCCACGGCCCGCTGTGGCCGGTAGCAGTCGTACACCTTCAGGGAGTAGCCCTTCCGCAGCAGTCGCCACTGCGCCGTGCGCAGCGCCTCGGCGGTGGACCGGGTGACGATACAGACCGGTTCCCGGTAGCCGTCCACCGGCCGGCCCAGGAAGGTGTGCCGGGTCGGATACCGCATCTCCTGGATGATCGTCGGAGCGACCGTGCGCAGGGCGACGAACTCCGCGGGCGCGGTCGGCTCGGAGCGGGTCGGGGCGGGCGCCGCTCCGGCCCGTGCGACGGAGGCCGCTCCGGCACCCGGGGCGGGCGTGATAACAGTGAGCAGCACGGCGGCGCAGGCGGCAGTGACGGCCAGGGCGCGGCGCGGGAACGCGATTCTTGTCATGACCACATGGATCTATCAGCTTCACGGGCGAGAGGAAAGGGCGATCGCATACAGTCCGCCCCATCGGGCGGTCCCGGCCATGTCCGGTACGGTCCCGGCGCGTCCCGTACGGTCCCGGCGTGTCCGGTACAGTCCCGGCGTGTCCGAGCCCCGGAAGAAGACCGACGCCCACGCGTTCTGCGGTTACTGCGGCGCCCCGTACCCCGCGGCCGCCGGCTGGCCCCGCACCTGCCCGGCCTGCGGCGCCACCGCCTACCGCAACCCGCTGCCCGTCGCCGTCGCCCTGCTGCCGGTGACCGACCGCCAGGGCACCTCCCTGGTCGTCATCACGCGCACCATCGAACCCGCGTACGGCGGCGTCGCCCTCCCCGGCGGATTCATCGACCACCGGGAGGACTGGCGCCACGCCCTCGTCCGCGAACTCCGCGAGGAGACCGGCATCGAGGCCGCCGAGCGGGACGTCACCCTGGCCGACGCGCTCAGCTCACCCGACGGCCATCTCCTCCTCTTCGGCCTCCTCCCGGAACGCCCCGCCGCGAGCCTGCCGCCCTCGGTCCCCACGGCCGAGACCTCGGGCCTGCACCTGCTGCGCGCCCCCGCCGAACTGGCGTTCCCGCTCCACACGGAGGCGGTACGGGCCTGGTTCGCCGGCTGCTACGCCACCGGGCCACGCGGCTGACCGTACGGCGGCCGACCGTACGGCGGTACGGAGCCGTACCGGCCCGGTCAGCCGGCGGCCTGGCCCCGGACCCGTACCGGCCACCGCGGGGGCGCCGCGCCCTCGTCCGTCACCCGCTCGACCCGGACGGCGCCGTCCACCAGCCGGGAGGTGTAACGCTCCACCCGGGGCTCGGGCTCCCCCTCGGACCCGCCCGCCGCGGCACGCTCCGCCGCGCCGACGGCCCCGAGCTCCGCCGCGCCGCCCGCCCCGCGCTCCGCCGCGTCTCCCGCGGCCTCCGCCGGCTTGTCGCCACCGTCCTCCGGATCCAGCACCACCAGCCCACCGCCCGCGCGCCCCCCGGCCGGAGTCCACGCCTCCAGCTCCATGCCCCCGTCCGACCCCCGTACCGGAATCACCGCACCCGCCCGCGCCAGCACCGGGATACGGGACGGCGGCGCGTCCAGCAGCACCTGGCCGGGCCCCTCGTACGCCTGCTCCGTCACCGTGTCGTACCACCGCCCACGCGGCAGCCGCACCGCCCGCCGGTCCTCGCCCCGCGTCAGCACCGGCGCCACCAGCAGCGCGTCACCCAGCAGGAACGCGTCCTCGCAGTCGCGCAGCGCCCGGTCCTCCGGCGCGCCCCACCACAGCGGCCGGACGTACGGCGCCCCCGTCAGCCGCGCGAGCTGAGCCAGCGTCACGAAGTAGGGCCGCAGCCGCTCCCGTTCGTCGAGCGCGGCCCGCGCGTGCTCCAGCACCCGGGGGCCGAACTCCCACGGCTCCCTGCGCCCCGCGTCGATCGCCGCGTGCGTACGGAACAGCGGCAGATACGCGCCGAGCTGGAACCAGCGCAGATACAGCTCGGGCGACGGACTCCCGTCGAAACCGCCCACGTCAGGACCCGAGTACGGCACCCCGCACAGCCCGAGCCCCAGCACCAGCGCGAGCGACGCGCGCAGCCCGGGCCACCCCGTCGACACATCGCCGGACCACGTCCCGCCGTACCGCTGCATCCCCGCCCAGCCCGAGCGCGAGAACAGGAACGGCCGCTGCTCGGGGCGCAGCCGCCGCAGCGCCTCGTACCCCGCCCGCGCCATCGTCAGCCCGTACACGTTGTGGGCCTCGCGGTGATCGCCGCCCCGGCCCTCCAGCGCGTGCCGGGCCGAGCGCGGCAGGGTCGGGTCGCCGAACGGCGCGAAGGACACCGGCTCGTTCATGTCGTGCCACACCCCGGCGAACCCCTGCGCCAGCCGCTCCTCGTACAGCTCGCCCCACCAGTCGCGCACCGCCGGATCGGTGAAATCCGGGTAGACGCACTCACCGGGCCAGACGACGCCCCGCACCGGGCGCCCCCGCGCGTCCCGTACGAACGCCCCGCCGCTCCCCGGGTCCCCCGCGCGCGCACCGAGCGCGCGCCCGCTGTCGTACACCGCGTTCCCCGGCTCCGCCTTCACCGCCGGATCGACGATCGAGACCAGCCGCACCCCCTCCGCGCGCAACTCGGCCGCGAGCCCCGGCAGATCGGGGAAGCGCTCGCGGTCCACCGTGAAGACCTGGTGTGCGTCGTAGTGGTCGATGTCGAGATGGACCGCCGACAGCGGCAGATCCCGCTCGCGGTACCCCGCCACGATCCGCCGCACCTCCCGCTCGCTGCCGAACCCCCAGCGCGCGTGCTGCGGACCGAGCGCCCAGGACGGCGGCGCCACGGGCGCGCCGCTCAGCGCCGTCCAGCCGTGCAGTACCCGCGCCGGCGTGCCGGTCACCACCCAGCAGCGCAGCGGCCCGCCCTCCATCCGCAGTTCGGCCGTGCCCGGCCGGTCGTGCCCGGAGCCGGCGCCCTCCTCGCCCTCGCGCAGCGTGACCCGGCCGTCCCAGGAGTTGTCGTGGAAGGCGAGGTGCGTACCCGCGTCGGCCACGACGAGCTGCACCGGCATCGTCACGTACAGCGGATCGTCCCCCGGACCGAACCCGCCGCCCGGATCCGTGTTCCACAGTCGGTACGTGCCGTCCCGCAGCCGCGGCCCCGACGCCCGCCCGCCCAGCCCGAAGAACCGTGCGTCCGCCGCCACCTCCGTCCGCTGCACCCAGCGCGCGCCGCCGCCCGCCACCGGTTCCCACCAGCGGGGCGGCAGCTCCCGGCGGAGCACCACACCCCCCGGCGTACGGACCTCCACACCGCCGTGGCGCGACACCGCCACCGTCACCCGCTCCGACACCACCCGCCAGCCGCCGTCCTTGTCCGGTTCGAGACCGGCCCGCGGATCCGGCTCCGGCGGGGCACCGGCCAGCCCGTACGACGGCAGCGGACCCGCCCCGTCCCACCCCCAGAAGACCGCGCCGCCCACCATGACGCACACCCGCAGCTCCGCCCGCGCGAACCGCACCGTCCCACCGCCCGGCAGCGGCTCGGCCCCCGTGACCGGCCCCGGCACCCGGGCCCGCTCCGGGCCGCGCGGCGCCAGCTCCCGGGCGTCCGCCCGCCGCCCACGCCACGCCGACCGTACGGAGCGCAGCCCCCGCACCGATCCGACCACTCTCATCGAACGCACCAGTTCCCGACCGTCCATGCTGCTCAGCCTGCCATCCGCGCCGCCTCCGGGGGACTCCGTTCAACTGCCGTTCACCCGTGGCGCCCCCGGTCCGACATCACGGACGGAACCTGGTGCCGCGGACGATCACATGGCATCGTCCGTACCACGTCACCACGTCACCAACGTCATCGAGTCATCTCGCACCACGTCATCTCGCACCACGTCACACGTGACCACTGCCGAGCCAGCCGGGAGCCGCCCCATGACCGCAGCCGCCAGCCCCGACACCCCCCTGTGGCAGCCGAGCCAGGACCGGGTCGCCACGGCCCGGATCACCCGCTTCCAGAGCTGGGCGGCCGAGCGGTACGGCGCACCGGCCGACGGCGGCTACGCGGCACTGCACCGCTGGTCGGTCGAGGAGCTGGAGACGTTCTGGGCCGCCGTCGCCGACTGGTTCGACATCCGGTTCGCCACCCCGTACGAACGCGTCCTGGGCGACCGCACCATGCCCGGCGCCCAGTGGTTCCCCGGCGCCACCCTCAACTACGCGGAGCACGCCCTGCGTACGGCGGACGACCCGGCCCGCGCCCAGGAACCGGCGCTCCTGTACGTCGACGAGACGTCCGAGCAGACCGCGGTGAGCTGGGCGGAGCTGCGCCGCCAGGTGACCGCGCTCGCGGCCCGGCTGCGCGAGCTCGGCGTACGCCCGGGGGACCGCGTCAGCGGCTACCTCCCCAACATCCCGCAGGCCGTCGTGGCGTTCCTCGCCACCGCGGCCGTCGGCGGGACCTGGACCTCGTGCGCGCCCGACTTCGGCGCCCGCGGCGTCCTCGACCGCTTCCAGCAGGTCGAACCCGTCGTCCTCGTCACCGTCGACGGCTACCGCTACGGCGGCAAGGAGCACGACCGCACCGGCACCGTCGCGGAACTCCGCCGCGAACTGCCCACCCTGCGGGCCGTGGTCCACATCCCCCTGCTCGGCACACCGGCGCCGGACGGCGCCCTCGACTGGACGGACGTCGTCGCACCGCCCGAGGACCCCTCGGCCGAGCCGGCGGCCCTCGCCTACGAGCACGTCCCCTTCGACCACCCCCTGTGGGTCCTGTACTCCTCCGGCACCACCGGCCTGCCCAAGGCGATCGTCCAGTCCCAGGGCGGCATCCTCCTCGAACACTTCAAGCAACTCGGCCTCCACTGCGACCTGGGCCCCGAGGACCGCTTCTTCTGGTACACCTCCACGGGCTGGATGATGTGGAACTTCCTCGTATCCGGGCTGCTCACCGGCACCACGCTCGTGCTGTACGACGGCAGCCCCGGCCACCCCTCCGTCGACGCCCAGTGGGCCGTCGCCGAGCGGACCGGCGCCACCCTCTTCGGCACCTCGGCCGCGTACGTCATGGCCTGCCGCAAGGCCGGCGTGCACCCGGGGCGCGACCACGACCTCTCGCGCGTCGGCTGCGTCGCCACCACCGGATCGCCGCTGCCGCCCGACGGATTCCGCTGGCTCCACGACGAGGTCGCCGCGGACCTGTGGATCGCCTCCGTCAGCGGCGGCACCGACGTGTGCAGCTGCTTCGCCGGGGCCGTCCCCACCCTCCCCGTCCACGTGGGGGAACTCCAGGCACCCTGCCTCGGCACCGACCTCCAGGCCTGGGACCCGCAGGGCCGGCCGGTCGTCGGCGAGGTCGGCGAACTGATCGTCACCCAGCCCATGCCGTCCATGCCCGTCCGCTTCTGGAACGACCCCGACGGCAGCCGCTACCGCGACAGCTACTTCGAGATGTTCCCGGGCGCCTGGCGCCACGGCGACTGGATCACCCTCACCGACCGGGGATCCGTCATCATCCACGGCCGCTCCGACTCCACCCTGAACCGCCAGGGCGTCCGGATGGGCTCCGCCGACATCTACGAAGTCGTCGAACGCCTCCCCGAGATCAGGGAATCCCTGGTCATCGGAGTGGAGGAACCGGACGGCGGCTACTGGATGCCGCTCTTCGTCCAGCTCGCCGAGGGCGCCGTACTCGACGACGCACTGCGCGACCGCGTCCGGCGGACGATCCGCGAACAGCTCTCGCCACGCCATGTCCCCGACGAGATCGTCGAAGTCCCCGGCGTCCCGCACACACTGACGGGCAAACGCATCGAGGTCCCCGTCAAGCGCCTCCTCCAGGGCACACCGCTGGACAAGGCCGTCAACGCCGGCTCCGTCGACAACCTCGAACTGCTCCGCTTCTACGAGAAGCTCGCCCGCGAACGCCCCTGATCCCGGCGGCGGACCGCCCGTTGTCAGACCCCCCGATTACTCTGAGTGAGCAAAGATCGACCATGTTCAGGGGGAGTCATGACACACACCGACCGCAGCCACACCGACCGCAGCCACACCGACCGCAGCCACACCGACCGTACGCACACCGACCACATCCGATCCGACCGCATCCGATCCGATCGCCCCCGCACCCGCGCGGCCAGGCGCCGCGCGCTGCGCCGTGAAGTCCCCAGCATCGTCGGCCTGTTGGCCGACGAGCAGGATTTCACCGCGATGCGGAGCTATCCCAGCTTCACCTTCGACGACCACGCGGCCTATCTCCGGCAGCTCGACGGGCTGCTGAGGGCGCTCGCGGCACAAGGGGTGCACACCACCGTCGCCCTCTTCGACCCGGAGGAGTTCGCGGAGTACTGCGAGGAGACGGGGCTCGACCCGGACACCCCGGACAGCCGCAGCCGCTTCACCGCCGCCATCCCGGCGAGCGGCGCCGCCGTCGCGTACACGGGCCAGCGCATCGACACCCTCGTCCCGCAGCTGGTCAACACCGCGATCCGCAGGGCCACCTGGGAGTACGTGACAACGCTCCTCGCCGACCTCGGCACCTGCGCGCAGTGCGGAGAGGACATCGGAACCGCGGCCTTCGACCGCGCCTCCCACATCCTGCTGCGCCTGCTGGAGGAGGCGGGCCCCGGCACCCACCACCTCGTATGCAGCGTCCCCGCGGGCGACGAACAGCTCCTGGCCGTCCTGCACGCGGAACGCGCGCAGGACGCGGAGGATGCTGAGGGCGCGTCGCCGTCCGGTGGCGCCACGGTGCCCGAGGACATCGCGCCCCTGGACAGCGAGGCGGCCCGCCTCGACGCGTCCGAGGCGGCCGAGTTCGTCAGCGTGCTCGCGGCGGGCATCGCCCTGGAGAGCGCCGGGGGAGTGGTGCTCCGTACGACGGAACCGGGCACCCCGGACCGGCTGCGCGGCTGGCGCCTCACCGCCGGGAGCCTCGTCCCCCTCACCGAGGGCGAGGTCTTCAGCGCCTACTGCACCGACGCGGACACCGGCGAGCCGCTCTCACCCGAGCCGGGCGTGGAGTACTGCGCGGGCTTCGACCTCCACCTGGACGAGAGCGGCCCTCACCACTAGAACCCGCTGGAACCCACCGGACCCCACTGGAACCCGAGGCCAAGGAGAAGGGGCTTCCTGCCGTGCACGGCAGGAAGCCCCTCAGGATCCCAAGGAACCCGGATCACCGGCTCATTCGCCGGACAGCACCGCCTGGGCGGCCTTCCTGGCCTCCTCCGCGGAGTCCGTCGCCCGTGCCGCGGCCGCGGCACGCTCGCACTGCGCCAGCGTGTGCTTGGCCAGCGCGGACCGGACATAAGGGATCGAGGCCGCGCCCATCGACAACGACGTCACACCGAGACCGGTGAGCACACAGGCGAGCAGCGGATCGGCGGCGGCCTCGCCGCACACACCGCAGCTCTTGCCCTCGGCCTTCGCGCCCTCGGCCGACAGCGCCACCAGATCGAGCAGCGCGGGCTGCCACGGGTCCTGGAGCCGGGAGACGGCGCCCACCTGCCGGTCGGCGGCAAAGGTGTACTGGGCCAGGTCATTGGTCCCGAGCGAAAGGAACTCGACCTCCTGAAGGATCGACCGGGCCCGCAGAGCGGCCGACGGAATCTCCACCATCGCACCGAACTTCGCGTTCAGCCCCGCCTCGCGGCACGCGTCCGCGAACGCCTTGGCGTCGGCGCGGTCGGCCACCATCGGCGCCATGACCTCCAGATACACCGGCAGTCCGGCCGCCGCCTTCGACAGCGCGGTGAGCTGGGTGCGCAGCACATCGGGATGGTCCAGCAGGCTCCGCAGCCCGCGCACACCCAGCGCCGGGTTGGGCTCGTCGGCGGGGGTCAGGAAGTCCAGCGGCTTGTCCGCGCCGGCGTCCAGCACCCGTACCACCACCCGGCCCTCCGGGAACGCTTCGAGGACCTTGCGGTACGCCTCTACCTGCTTCTCCTCGGAGGGGGCCCGCTCGCTGTCGTCCAGGAACAGGAACTCGGTACGGAACAGGCCGACGCCCTCCGCCCCCGCCTCGACCGCGGCCGGTACATCCCCGGGCCCGCCCACATTGGCGAGCAGGGGCACCTTGTGCCCGTCCGAGGTGGCACCGGGACCGGTCGACGCGGAGAGAGCGGCCTTCCGCGCGGCGGCGGAGGCCTCCAACTCGGCGCGCTTCGCGGCATCGGGGTCGACGAAGATCTCCCCCGTGCTGCCGTCGACCGCGATCACAGTGCCTTCGGCGATCTCTCCCGCACCCGGCAGCGCGACGACGGCGGGTACTCCGAGCGCCCGCGCGAGGATCGCGCTGTGGCTCGTCGGCCCGCCCTCCTCGGTAACGAAGCCGAGCACCAGAGCCGGGTCGAGCAGCGCCGTGTCCGCCGGCGCGAGATCGCGCGCGATCAGTACGTACGGCTCGTCGCTGTCCGGCACACCGGGCATCGGAACCCCCAGCAGCCGGGCGACGATACGATTCCGCACATCGTCCAGATCCGCGACCCGCCCGGCCAGGTACTCACCGGCTCCGGCGAGCAGCGCCCGGTAGGAGGCGAAGGCGTCGTAGACACCGCGCTCGGCCGTGGACCCGACGGCGATACGCCGCTCCACGTCGGCCATCAGCTCGGGGTCCTGCGCCATCAGCGCCTGAGCCTCCAGCACGGCCTGGGCCTCTCCGCCGGCCAGATTGCCCCGGGCGATCAGATCGGCGGCCACCGCCTCGACAGCCTGGTGGGCGCGTCCCTGCTCGCGCTCCGCCTCCTCCGCCGCGATCTGCTTGGCCGGCGGTTCGAGCACCGCGGTCCCCATGTGCCGGACCTCGCCGATCGCCACTCCGTGGCTGACCCCGACGCCTCGCAGAGTTGTCTCCATTTCACCCGTCTCCGGTTATGCGGCGACCGACTCGCCGCGATGGATGTACGACGGACGCGCCGCGTCCGTCCCTGGCATACGTCGCCGGCGTCACTGCCAGCCGAACAGCGCGTCGCCGGTCTTCACGTCGCCGTCCTCCCGGAGGTCGTCGAGCGCGTCGGCGGTGGCCTCCAGGGCCACGACCGGGCAGATCGGCGACTTGCCGGCCAGCTCGACCGCGGCGGGGTCCCAGCGCACGATTCCCTGCCCACGACTGACCGTGTCGCCCTTGCCGACGAGCAGTTCGAAGCCCTCACCGTTGAGTTGCACCGTGTCGATGCCGAGGTGGGTCAGTACCCCGTGCCCCTCGTCGTCCACGACGACGAAAGCATGGGGATGCAGGGAGACGACGACCCCGTCCACCGGTGAGACGACCTCGCCGGGTGCCCGCTCCGGATCGATGGCGGTGCCGGGCCCCACCATCGCGCCGGCGAAGACAGGGTCGGGGACGGCGGGCAGTCCGATGGCGCGTCCGGGCAGCGGGGCCGCGACGAGGGTCATGGGGAGCCTCCCAGGGGGGCGGGGAAAGAAGCAGGAGCCGTCGTCACCGTCCGTAGGGGAACGACGCGCTGTTCAGAAGGGTAAGTCATAGGAAGTGACGGTTCCGAGTAAGAGCTGCCGGTTGGCGGGCCTCGGGAGCACCGGAAACGATTTGCCTGTCCCGACCGGAGGGATGTACTGTCGTACTCCTGCCTGACGCCAACGTGACTTCGAGTCGGGGGTCGGCAGCATCTATCAAGCCTTGATCGTCATTCGGACTCCGCTTTTGCATGCCTGCGGAACGGGTGGTCAGGAAGTCGAAAAAGACCTGGTAGAGTTTGAAACACGAAATGCCGAAGGGAAGCGCCCGGAGGAAAGCCCGAGAGGGTGAGTACGAAGGAAGCGTCCGTTCCTTGAGAACTCAACAGCGTGCCAAAAGTCAACGCCAGATATGTTGATACCCCGACCTCCCGGAATGTT
>NZ_JBHYZP010000062.1:0-32950 GCF_042752355.1 Streptomyces sp. NPDC059255 | reverse complement strand
GGATGCTCGGCCAACGGGCACGTCCGGTTCGGCGGGCGGGGATGGGAAAACCGACACCCGAGAGGGTGCACGGCGTCCCGTCCCCGACCCAACTCGTCAAGAAGGGCACCACCTCGGCCGGGGTGGGCCGGCAGTACACCGGCACCTCAGGGAAGATCGACAACTGCCAGATCGGTGTGTTCGCCGCCTACGCCACCAGCTCAGGCCGGGCCCTCGTGGACCGGGAGCTCTACCTGCCGAAGGCATGGACCTCCGACCGCGAACGGTGCCGGGCAGCGAAAATCCCTGATGAACGAGGCTTTGCCACCAAGGGTGAGCTGGCCCGGGAGATCGTGCGCCGCTGCCTGGACGCGGACCTGCCCGCCGCCTGGGTGACAGCGGACGAGGCTTACGGACAGGACTGGAACTTCCGCCTCCTGCTCGAGCAGCTCGGCCTCGGATACGTGGTGGCGGTTCCCAAGTCCCAGCAGATCAAGTCTCTGGCCGGTGCCTGGCGCATCGACCAGCTCATCGACGAAGCCCCCGCCGCTGCCTGGCAGCGACTGTCCTGCGGTGACGGGGCGAAGGGCCCACGCGTCTATCACTGGGCCGCGGCGAAACTGCCCGCCAACATCATTTTCGACCCGGATCCGCCGACCCATTATCGCTGGGTACTGGCCCGTCGCAGCCTGTCCGACCCCAACGCGATCGCCTACTACCTCGCCCACGCACCCGTCGGCATCGACATCGACGAACTCGCAAGGGTCGCCGGCAGCCGGTGGGCGGTCGAGGAATGCTTCCAGGCCGCGAAAAACGAGTGCGGCCTGGACGAGTACGAGGTCCGCCGCTATCCGGGCTGGTACCGGCACATCACCCTGGCCATGCTCGCCCACGCCTTCCTCACCGTCTTGGCCGCCCAAGCCGCCCAAGACGCCCTCCAGGAAACCGCAGAAACGAACCGACCAGCCTCGCCTCCCTCACCGTGGCAGAGATCCGACGGCTCCTGGACACTCTCCTGCCCCACCCCAGACCCGAACTCAACCAGCTTCAGCACGCCTTGAGATGGTCCCACTGGCGCAGACACCACCAAGCCATTGCCCGACGATGTCACTACCGAAAGAGAACCAGCTCAGGACACGAAATCTCACTGGAGTACTAAACCGACGCTCTGCAGATCCGGAGGCGGGCTGGTCGCAGCAAGATCCATCTGGTCTGCGACGCCGTCGGCCGCTCGCTCGCCTGCGTTCTCGCCGGCGGGAACACCAACGACTTCACCCCCGTTCACCGCCGTGATGGAGGCGATACGAGTGCCTCGCAGTGGCCTTGGGCGGCATCCAGTACGGCTCGATCATATCCTGGGTGACAAGAGCTATAGCTCGAAGTCGATCTGAGCATGGCTGCGGCGCCTGGGCAACGCGCATACCGCCCCGGAAATGGGCCGATCAGGACCCGCTACCGGGCTCGGCGCGACGGCCGTGGCGGACGCCCATCAGCTATCGACTGCGAAACTTACGGGCACTGAGAGTTTCTGGGTCGTCTTGGAGGAGGAGATCGGCACGCGATTCTGGCCCGACCGGGCTGCAGTCCGCTCGGACATCTTCGGTTTCTTCGAGACCTTCTACGGCTGACGCAGCCTGCGCAAGACATCCTGTTGAGGGGGCCCTATGCCCCTCTCGCGGCGTGAGAACAACGTGTCCAGGGCCTCGAGGGAGCCTTACCTCCACCGTCCAGACCGGGCCCGTCCTCTCCGTCGCAGTTTGAGTTTTTGACTGCGCCAGATGTCTTCCTCGGATGGTATAGGTCAGATGGGACCGTCGGCCGATTAATGTCGACCCTGGCCAGCGTCCAGTGCTGATCCTCCCAGCCGTCTCGGGTCGGCCCCTTGGCAAGCTCACGCTCCAACCGCGCGAAATGCTCATCGCACAGGGTGACAGCGATGCGGGGCCCACTCGAAGCGCAAGGCCCGCGCAACGCCCTGACCCATACGTGGCGCCACCATCCCGCCGAGCGGACGCTGACACGTTGTCGACGGTCACGTATTTCGGCTCTGTCGACGATCTTGTGATGTCTTCCGTCTGAACTGGGCATCTACTGGGTGTGCGATTCAGGGGATTTGGGGCGGTTACTACCGCATTTGTCGGGTGTGGTCATGGAGTCCGTCAAACGGACGGCCGGGGTGGTCACGTTTCGTACGTCGTGCCGGACGCTCCCGGCGAGATGCACGACGTGCGCGATGCCGTCATGGCGGGTGCACGGCCGGTACAAACGGCGGCTCGCTGACGCTCCCCTTGGTGGCGCCCCGGTTGTGATCGAATTGATGGTCCGACGCTTCAAGTGCCTCAACTCCCGGTGCGCGGCAGCGACGTTCGCCGAGCAGGTCCCGGGGCTGACCAGCCCGCATGCCCGGTACACCCCGCTGCTGCGTGCGGTGCTCAGCTCGATCGCGCTGACGCTGGCGGGCCGTCCCGGGGCACGGCTCGCCGGCGCGTTGAGCGTCCGTGTCGCCAAGGACACCCTCCTGAAGCTCCTGCGCACGGTCCCGGAACCGTCCCCGTCCCAGGTCAGGGTGCTGGGGGTGGACGATTTCGCACTGCGCAAGGGCAATTTGTACGCCACCATCCTGATCGATCTGGAGGCCCGTCGGCCGCTCGACGTACTGCCCGGGCGGGACGCCGCCCCGCTGGCCGCCTGGCTGCGCGGGCATCCCGAGGTGGAGGTCATCTGCCGGGACCGGGCCGGCGCCTACGCGGAGGGCGCCCGCGCCGGCGCTCCGCAGGCCATGCAGGTCGCAGACGGGTGGCATCTGTGGCGGAACCTCGCCGAGGCCCTGGAGAAGACGGTCGGCGCCCACCACGGCTGCATCCGTGCCGCGTTCGCAACGCCCCGGGTCATCACGCAGCCGACCGAGGAGGACCAGGTCACGAAGGAGCCGCCCGGCGTCGAAGCCGTACGGTTTGTAGCGCCGGATGGGACGCTCGATCTTTTGGGGCGTCCCCGGCGCCTGGTCATCCGCACCACGGAACGGTACGAGGCAGTGCAGCAACGGCTGGCCGAGGGAAAAACACTGCGCGCGATCGGCCGGGAACTACGGCTCGACCACTCCACCGTGCGCCGCTTCGCCCGCGCCCGCAGCCTTGACGAACTGCTGGTCAAGGCCACCAACCGCGCAACCCTCCTGGACGACTGCAAGCCCTACCTGCACCAACGGTGGATCGACGGCTGCCACGACATTCCCCAACTCCATCGTGAATTACGAGAGCAAGGATTCACCGGAGACGTCCAGTGCGTCCGCCGCTACTTCCGCCCGTTCAAGAAGCCCCACAGCCCTCGGCCCAAGCATCCACCCGCACCCCCTCCCGAACGCCGGCCAGCGCCGAAACCTCGCCGTGTTATCCGTTGGATCATGACGAACCCCGGGCATCTCACCGAGACCGACGCGGCTGAGCTCAAAGAGATCCGGACCGCCTGCCCGAACTCGACTCCGCAGCACGGCACGTCCGTGACTTCGCCAACATGATGCGTGACCAGCACGGCCACCAACTGCCCGCCTGGATGGACCGCGTCCTCGAGGACGACTTGCCCGCCCTTCACTCCCTGGTCAACGGCCTGCTCCGCGACCTCCACGCGGTCACCGCCGGCTTATCCACCTCATGGAGCTCAGGCCAGGTCGAGGGACACGTGACACGCGTCAAACTCCTCAAGCGCATGGGATTTGGCCGGGCCAACCTCGACCTCCTCCGCATCCGCATACTCCACAGTCCATAGCCTCATCAGCATCACAAGATCGTCGACAGAGCCGAATTGCGTGACCGCTCACACACGTAGGTCTTTCGCGAACACGGTGCTCGAATAGCCCGGCTCTGCTGTTTCCAGCCGTAACTATGCCTGGAGGTGCTGATGTTCGGCGGTCACTCAGTCCGCCGGCCCGTGGCTACTGCGTGCATGGGCAATCCGCAGGAATCAAAGACCGTCAGCCCCTACGGCACCACGAGTTCAGCCACAGTAGCCACCTGGACCGGCACCTTCCCACCTACCGCCCCCCACCCTTGGTGGGCCTGCGACACCACCTATCAAGGCCCTACCAGCGCAGCTGACTCGCGTCGTCAGGCGATGTGAAGGGAGGTGGAAGGATCGTCGACCGCCTGTGCCAGGGTTCGGATGAAGTCGGCTACCCAGGCCTCGATGGTGGTGGCTTCGAACAGGTCGGTCGAGTATTCGAACGTGAGTGTCGTTCTCTCCGGCCCGGGGTTCACGACGACATACAGCTCATTACGCGCTGACGCGTGCACGGCGACACCGCTGACCGTCGCCGTCAGGCTGTGTAGTTCCAGGGCGGGCGGCTGTGCGGTGACTACCGTGAACAGCACGGTGGGGAAGAGGTCGGAGGCCGGACGGGCATCAACCAGCGCGGCGACCTCGCTCAGCGGCAGGTCCTGGTGGTCGAGCGCGGTGAACAGTGACCTGCCCAACTGGTCCACCAGTTCCCCGAAGGTGTCGGCGTCGCCCACACGGGCGCGTAGGAGTACGGCATCGCCGATGAACCCGACGACCCCATCACGGCCCGGCTGGGCACGGTTGGCGCTGGATGCTGCGAGGACCACGCCGTCGGGGCTGCTGCACAGGCGCGCAACCCAGGTGGCAAAAGCTGCCGCCCAGATCACGTACGGGGTGGCGCCCCGGCGCTCCGCCGTCTCGGCGACCAACTCGGCGGTGCGGCGGTCGATGGTGCGGGTGTGCAGGGCTCCGCGCCCTGACAGGGTATGCGGGCGGGGTCGGTCGTAGGGCAGGTTCAGCGTCAGCTTGGCACCGTCGAGTTCACGACGCCAGTGCTCCTCCAGCTGGCGGCGGCGGTGCGGAGGCAGGTCGTGTTCAGCCCGTGCCATGGCTGTGAACTGTGTCACAGCACCCGGAAGTTGTGCCTCGCGCTGCTGCCCGGCGGCGTTGTACAGCTCCTGCAGTTCCTGCCAGAGCACGTTCATCGACCAGCCGTCGCATATGGCGTGGTGCAGTACGGCCAGCAGGATCCAGCGGTTCGCGTCGATACGAGCCAGGCGGAAGCGGAACAGCGGGGCACGGTCCATGGCGATGGGGCGGGACGCTTCGTCCCGGCACCAGCGTGCGATGCGGTCTTCGTCCGTGGTGTAAGCGGTCAGGTCGGTGACCGGCACATCCACGGGTACCTCGGCCAGCACATCGACGAGTTGGTCCCCGTTCCGCTGGACGCACCGACTGCGCAGCGCGTCGTGCCGGGCCACCAACGCTTCCAGCGCCTGCGTCAGGTGGTGAGGGTCCAGCTCCCCCCAGATGTCGACACGGTGCGTCACGTTGTAGACGGCGGGGTCGGCGCGTTCGTGGTGGCGCCGCCACAACCTGCGCAGGCTCGACGTCATCGGGACGACGGCCACGACCGTGCCCGGAGCCGTGCCCGTGTCCGCCGCCCCGCCGCTCTCGGCCCGTGCTGCAAGAGCCCTGATCGTCGGCGTACGGAAGAAGTCCGCCATCGACAGCCGCACGTCCAGCTCGTCGGCCATGCGGTGCAGCAGGCGGATTGCGCTGAGTGAGTGGCCGCCCAGTTGGAAGAAGGAACGGTCGACGGGCAGTGGCCGGGTGCCGAGCTCCGTGCACCACAGCTCGTGCAGGGACTTCTCCAGGACCGTGCCGGGCTCGGCGTCCGAAGCGTCCGGCACGCTGCCCGCACGGTGCTCCGGGAGGCGGCCCCGGTCGAGTTTGCCGGACGTGTTGACCGGCAGCCGCTCAAGCGCGACCCAGCGGCCCGGGACCAGGTGGCCGGGAAGTTCGTTGGCCAGCGCGGCCCGCAGCCGCGCCAGGTCGGCGCCCGCGCTCCGTGGGACGACGTAGGCGACGAGTTCCAGATCGCCGTGCGCGTCCCGGCGTGGCACCACGGCCGCGTCGCGAAGCCCGGACAGCGCGCTCAACGCCTTTTGCACCTCGGCCGGTTCGACCCGGTGCCCGCGGATCTTGACCTGGTCATCGACTCGGCCCCGGTACTCCAGAGTGCCGTCGGGGCGCCAGCGGGCCAGGTCGCCAGTGCGGTAGCGGACCGCGCCGGCGCTGTCGTCGACGAAGCGGGCAGCCGTCTCCTCGGGGCAGCCGAAATAGCCGAGCGCGACCGGTGTGCCCCCCACGTGGATCTCGCCGATCACGCCCGTCGGCACCTCGCGCCCGTCCGGTGCGAGGAGCTGGATGCGTGCCCCCGGGACGGGGGTCCCGATCGGTGGCCATTGCTCCCCGTCGGGGGCGACGCGGTGCGAGGTGACGATGATCGAGGTCTCGGTGGGGCCGTACTGGTTGTGCAGGGTGCACTGCGGGTGGGCCGCCAGGAAGCGCCGCATCGCCGGAGTGAGCTGAAGCGCCTCGCCGCACTGCAACACCTCGCGCAGACTGGGCAGTTCGGGTCCAGTCTCCATCAGGTAGCGCAGCGGGGTGCACGGCATGAAGAGCCGCTGTACCTCGTGGTGGCCCATCGTGCGGGCGAGCGCCGCCGGGTCGTGCCGCACCTCGTCGTCGATCAGTACGAGGGTGGCTCCGGCTGCGAGGGTCGTGAAGATCTCCTGGACACTGACGTCGAAGGCGGGCGAGGTCCACTGCAGGGTGCGCAGCGGCTCGTGCCGCTCCACTTGGCTGCGTATCAGGGCGGCCGGGCCGCGGTGCGGGACGACGACGCCCTTGGGCCGACCGGTGGAACCCGAGGTATAGATGCAGTACGCGGGGTCCTCAGGTCGAACCTCGATGTCCGGCGGCGTATCCGGAAGGGTCGCGGTCGCGTCGATGGGATCCGAGAACAGGACGGCGGGGGCGGTCAGCGCCGGGTGCCGTTCGAGGGTGGCGGCGTCGGTGAGCAGCAGGACCGGTTGGCCGTCGTCAAGGAGGCCACTCAGCCGCGGTGTCGGCGCGGACGGATCCAGCGGCAGATAGGCGGCCCCGCTCTTGAGCACGGCGAGCAGCGCGGTGATCAGCTCGGGGCCGCGCGGCAACAGGATCGCCACCCGCTCGTCCCGGCCCGCGCCCCGCTGCCGGAGCTGGTGGGCGAGGCGATTGGAGCGCGCCTCCAACTCCCCGTACGAGAAATTCAGTTCGTCATTGGCGAGTGCGAGGGCATCCGGTTCGCGCCGGGCCTGCTCCTCGAAGAGGCCGTGCAGGGTGTCCGGGCCGGAAGGCGCCTGCTCGTCGAAACCGCCCCATCGTGCGAGCACAGCGCGGTCGGCGACTGTGGGGGTGGTCAGTTCGGCGACCGGGACTTCGGGGGCGTCGAGGGCCCGGCGCAGCAGCTGCTCCACGTACTCCACCAAGCGGTGCACGGTGGCCTGGTCGAAAAGCGCCGTGTCGTACTCGACCATGAACCGCAGGCCTTCTCGGTGGCGCGTCATATAGACGCTGAGGTCGAAGGGGGCCCGCTCGCTCGGCGCGTCGAGGAGCGCGGCAGTAAGGCGGGGAGGGTCGAAGTCGACCTCTCCCTCGTGCTCGTACTCCACCATCACCTGGAACAGCGGGTTACGGCCCGGGTCGCGGCGGGGGGCCAGCGCACCGACAAGCTCGTCGAAGGGCAGATGCCGGTGCTCGTATGCTGCGGCGCTCGTGTCCCGGACCCGACCCAACAGGGAGGCGAAGTCGGGATCGCCACTCAGGTCCAGGCGGAGCGGGACCGTGTCGAGGAAGAGCCCGATCGTATGCTCGGCACCGTGGGGCCGGGCTGCGACTGCGGTGCCGAGCGCGAAATGGGACTGCCCGGCGAAACGGCCGAGTACGGTGCCGATCGCCGTCGTCAGCGCCATGAACAGGGTGGCTCGCTGGGCCCCGGCCAGCTGGTTCACGCGTGCGACGAGTTCGCTGTCCAACGCGTATGTCAGGCTCGCTCCCGCACCGGTGCGCACCGGCGGGCGTGGTCGGTCGGTGGGCAGCTTGAGATCAGGGACGCCGGTCAGCTCGCGCCGCCAGAAGGCGAGGTTCCGGGCGGTCGCTGACGGGTCGGGGACGGGCTCGGTGTCATCCTCCAGAAGCGCGGGAAGCCGGGGCTCGCCTTCGGGCCAGGCGCGATAGTACGCGGCAAGGTCGCGGGCGAGAACCTGCGTGGAGGACGAGTCGAAGGCGATGTGGTGGGCGAGAATGAAGAGCAGGTGCCGTTCAGGGGCCAGGCGCAGCAACCGGACCGCAATGAGGGGGCCCTCGCTCAGGTCGAAGACGCGTCGGCCTTCGGCGGCCAGCACGGCCCGCAGCGCCTCTTCCTCACCGGACCCGGCATGGTCGTCGAGAGGGCAGTCTAGGACGATCCCGGGCAGCACCTGCCGGTAGGGGACGCCGTCTGCCTCACGGAATACGGTACGCAACGCGGGATGTCGGTCGGCCACCCGCTGCAGGGCCTGGCCTAGAGCCTCGGTGTTCAGCGGTCCGTCCAGGCGGATCGCCTTGGGCTCGTGGTACATGCTGGTGCCGGGGTGAAGCTGTTCCAGGAACCAAATGCGGCGCTGGGCTGGAGTGAGGGGCCTTCGCGGGTCTGATGTTCGTACCAACCCGGCGTCAGGGACGCCGTGCTGGCGCCGGTGCAGGCTGTCGATCAGCGGCAGGGCAGCCAGAACCTTATCCGCTGGCACGCCGAAGTCCACGAAGCACGCGATCTCGTCCGCGCCCGCCGCCACCAGAAGGGCAGTTGTCTCGGATGCTGTTGATTCGTCGCCGATCAGGGCTCGCGAGGCGCAGTAGCGTTCGTAGGCGCGGCCGAGAAGGAACTCCACGTCCTCCTCGGGGGTTTTCGCGAGGTCCACGTCGAGGCCGAGGCTGTTGGTGACCTGGTTGAACAGGGACAGCGAGGAGCGTAGGTACGACACGAAGGGCTGGTACGCCTCCTCGCGAGCCTTGGCCGCGTCTGAGCCCAGATAGGTGTGCACCAGCACGACGACCCGGCCAGCGGCCGGGTCGAGACCATGCTCAGCGCGGGTGCGGCGGTACAGGGCGATGTTCTCCGCCAGCTCCTCCACCGTCTGCGCCATCAGATTGGTAACAACGCCCAGGTCGTGGGCGGCGGCCCGCCGGTAGCTGTCGGGGTTGGCCACCACGGCGGCGTACATGGGCGGCTGCTTCTGGAGGGGCTTGGGGTACAGCGAGACGTCGACGGGCTTGCCATCGCCGCCGGTCAGGGTGAGTGGCTCGCCGGACCACAGTCGGCGCACGGTCTGGATCTGCTCGTACATCAACTCGCGGTGGCGCCCGAAGACGTCCGGGGCGAGGGTGAAGTCGGTGGCGTGCCAGCCACTGGCGAAGCACAGGCCTGACCGCCCACCGGAGATGTTATCGACCACCGACCACTCTTCGGCCACCCGGACCGGGTGGTGCAGCGGCAGCACCACGGACCCGGCATGCAAGCGGATGCGACGGGTGCGGGCCGCCAGGGCGGCCGCGAGGACGGAGGGGTTGGGGAAGAGCGCGCCAAAGGAGTTGAAGTGCCGCTCGGGGAACCAGAGCGCGTGGAATCCGCGTCGGTCGGCGAACTCGGCCGCCTGCATGATCAGGGCGTACTTGTCGTGGGTGGCATCGTCGGGGTAGTCGCCGAAGAAATAGAGACTGAAGTCGACAGCGGCAGTGGGGGTGGCGGATGCTATTTCGGCAGCCGGGGACGGAGCGGGGGTGCTGGCGGTTGGGTCGGCAGCCAGGGGCAGTGCGGGAACCGGCGTGACGGAGGGTGTCGCCTCGGTGTGTGGTGGAGCGGCGGGAGTGAGGGCATCCAGCTGCCGGTGGATGACGCCGGTCACCTGATCGACCATGTGCCGGGTGAGCTCCAGGTGCTGGGCGAAGAGGTCCCGCACGTCCGGTGAGAGGGCCTCCGTGGTGGATGTCGGTGCGGGCTGGGCCGACGACGTCCGTGCCTGAGCCGCGGCCCGTGGTTCTGCCCGCGGGGGCGTGCGGTGCGGAGGCGGGGCGGGGGCGGTTTCGCCAAGCGGCGTGGGTTCGCCGTTCGGCACGGATTCGGTTGCGGGCCCCGAAGCTGCCTGAGGCGGTCGCCCGGTTGCCTGGACACCTAGCTGGACCAGGCGATCGGCCAGCTTGAGCGGCGTATCCGCCGTCTCGAAGAACTCTCGGACGGGGAGGCGCACGCCGTAGCGGCGCTCCAGCTCCGTGGCCATTCCCATCAGGGACAGGGAGTCAGCGCCCAGCTCGAAGAACGAGCAGTCCGGAGTGACGTTCACGAGGTCGGCGCCCAAACTCTGCGCGGTCAACTCCCGAACACTGAGGAGTGGCTCGGCGTCATCCGGCGTCCGGGGAGCGGGGCCGGTCGGCGTCACTCCCGCGACCGGGGCCACGGCGACCTGGATCGCGGGCGTTTCGTCGGGAGGCGTGATCGGGCCGGTGGCGCGCCGCGTCCCCTCCACGGCGGGCGCGATCGTGCGGCGTCGCAGCGGGTGTCCTGGCAGTGGAATCCGGCCCCCGTCGCGTGCGAGGACCTCCCAGTCCAGGTTCGCCCCCGCGCGGTACAGCTCGCCGAGCGAGTGCAGTACGCCGCGCTGTTGCCCGGAGGCCTCGTCGCCCGCGCCCTGGCCGCCCAGCCAGCGGCTCTCGGGTACGCAGTGTCGCCCCAGGCCGCTGAGCGTGTCCCCGGTTCCGAGTTCCACGAAGCCGCCCCGGCCGCGCTCGGCCGCCGCGGCCACCGCCAGGTCGAAGCGGACCGGTCGCCGCGCCTGCTCACACAGGTACTGGGCGTCGACGACCCAACCCACGGGGCGCACTTCGCCGTCGAGGCCGCTCACGAAGGGCATGCGCAGCGGCGCGTACGCCACCTCCTCGGCAAACGCGCGGAAGTCGAGCAATGCGGCGTCGAGGACGGCTGAGTGAAAGGCCCGGTCGACCGGGAGCGCGCGCTGGCGGATGCCGTCGCGGCTGAGCAGGAGCTCGGCTGCGGCGAGAGCCTCGGGCGTACCCGACAGGACGTGCGAGCGGGGCCCGTTGACCGCCGCCACCTCGACGCCCGCCGCTGCGGCGACGCGTTTGGCGGTCGCCCGGTCGGTGCGAACCGCGAGCATCCCGCCGGGCGAGCTCTCGCGGTGCATCAGGCGACCGCGCCGAGCGGTGAGGCGCAGCCCGTCGTCGAGGGTGAACGCTCCGGCCGCATACAGCGCCGCGTACTCGCCGACGCTGTGGCCGAGCAGGACGGAGGGCTGCACGCCGCAGGCCTGCCAGACCGTGAACAGCGCCGCTTGGTGGGCGAACAGGGCGGGTTGGGCCACATCCGTGGGCCACACACTGTCCGCAGCATCGTCCGCGCCGTCCGTGTCGCCGCGCTCGCCGAGCAGCAGTGGCATCAGCGTGCCGCCGAACTCCTCGGCGTAGACGCGCTCGCAGCGGTCCACCACCGCACGGGCTTCGGCGAACCCGGCGTAGATCCCCCGGGCCATGCCTGCGCGAGCACTGCCCTGGCCGGGGCAGGCGAAGGCTGGGGCTCCGGACGGCACAGGGGAGACCGACCGTTCCAGAGCCTGCGCGAGTTCCCCGGCGTCGGTGCCCACCACGGCGGTGCGGACTGCATGGTGCGGACGGCCGCACCCGAGTGTGGCCGCCACGTCGGTGGCGGCCGTGTCCGGAGCGGTCCGCAGGTGGGCGCGCAGGTTCCCGGTCAGCTCCTCCAGGGCCTGGGCGTCGCGCGCCGAGACAGGGACCAGCACGGGCCGACCGGATGTGGCCGCAGGAAGGCGTGCCGGGGCTTCTTCAAGGATGATGTGGGCGTTGGTGCCCCCGACACCGAGTGCGCTGACCCCGGCCCGGCGGGGCGTCCCGTCGGGCACGGTCCAAGGTTGCAGCCCGGTACCGAGCCGCAAGGGGCTTTTGTCTAGGCGGAGTTGGGGGTTGACCTGGTTCAGGTGCAGAGTCGGCACCATGGTGCGGTGGCGCAGCATCAGCACTGTCTTGATCAGGCCTGCCATGCCCGCGCAGCTGTCGAGGTGCCCGATGGCGGGCTTCACCGAGCCCACCGTGCAGAACCCGGTCTGCTCCGTGCCCTCCCCGAGTGCTCGTCCGAGAGCCTCGAACTCGATGGGGTCCCCCAGTGGCGTCCCGGTGCCGTGCGCCTCCACATATGTGAGGGTGCCGGCCGGGACCGCCGCCCGGCGCAGTGCCTCGCGGACGACTCCCACCTGCCCGGCTACGCCGGGTGCGGTGAAACCCGCTTTCTGTGCACCGTCGTTGTTGACCGCCGAGCCGAGGATCACCGCGTGCACGGTGTCCCCGTCGGCCAGCGCCCGGTCCAGGCGCTTGAGCAGCACGGCCGCCACTCCGTTGCCGCCCACGGTGCCGTCCGCGTCCACGTCGAAGGTGCGGCAACGCCCGGTCGGGGAAAGGATGGAGCCGGGGTGGCTGCGATAGCCAGTCTCCTGGGGCAGGTGCACGGCCGCGGCGCCGGCGAGGGCCATGTCCGCGTCACCGGTCAGCAGTGCCTGCGCCGCCAGGTGTACGGCGACCAGCGAGGTGGAGCAGGCGGTCTGTACGCCGATGGCCGGCCCGGTGAGGCCGAGCCTGTAGGCGACCCGGGAGGCGACGAAGTCCGCCTGCTGCCCGATCGTGGTCTGCATCCCGGTGACGGGGTCGCCGCCGTCGGACTCCTGCCCGGCGGTCGAGACCTGTGTGGTGTGCTGATGGTCGTACAGGTGCATGCCGGTACCGGCGAATACGCCGATCCTGGTGTCCTGCCGGGCACCCGCATGGCCGCCGTCTTCCAACGCCAGGTGGCAGCACTCCAGGAAAAGGCGGTGCGCCGGGTGCGTGAGCTGGGCCTCTTTGGGGCTCAGTGCGAAGAAGTCGGAGTCGAAGTCGAGTGCCCCGTCGAGGACTCCGGCGACTGGGACCCGGTCGGGGGCCTTCGCCTGCTCGGAGGTGAGGCCCGCAGCCCGGAGCTGGTCCTCGTCGAACGTGGTGAGGCAGTCGATGCCGTCGCGCAGGTTCTGCCAGAAGCCCTCCGGCGAGTCGGCCCCGGGAAACCGCAGCGCCATGCCAATGACCGCGATCCGCCGGTCCGCGCCCTCATCAGCTCCCCGCGCAGCCTCGGCGGTCCGCGTCGGCTGCTTGTCGGCCGTGGAGAGGTGTGCGGTGAGCGCGTTCGCCGTGGGGTGTTCGAACAGTACAGTCTGGGGGATCGCCCGGCCCAGGCGCTCTTCCAGACGTCCTCGCAGCTGCATCAACTGCACGGAAGTGAGGCCGAGTTCATAGAATGGCAGGTGTGCCCCGGCGGGGCGGCCAAGGGCGGCGGCGAGCTCCTCACTCACCGCACGCCCGACGTAGCCGCCCGGCGCCTCGTTGCCCAGGGGAACATCGGGGGCTCCGGGGTCCGCGGGTAGGCCGCCCGCGACGAACCGGTCGCGCAGCTCGCCGCGCCGTACTTTGCCGGCGGGCGTAAGTGGGAACTCAACCCGGGCGATGGGTCCTACGTGCGCGGCGGTCAGGCCGAGGCGCGTGAACAGCTCAGCCCGCACTTGCCGTGCGATGCGGGCGTCGTCCTCGGTGCCGTGGCCGACGAAGAACACCGCGAGCCGCTCCGTGCCGCGCGCTTCGTCGGGTATCCCGCAGGCGGCGACCTCGCCGGCGCGCACCCCGGCCACGGTCGTGGCGGCGGTCTCCACCTCGTGGGCGTACACGTTGTGCCCGTTGAGGATGATCACGTCCTTGCGTCGGCCGGTGATGACAACCTGGCCCTCGGCGAGGAACGCCAAGTCGCCGCTGTCCAGCCAGTCACGGCCGTCCGGGTAGACCGCGGCGTCGGCCTCGGGGTTGTCGACGTACCCGGAGGTGAGGCGCACGGGCGCGTTTACCTGCAGCCGTCCGATCCGTCCGCTGGATAGCGGCTGACCATCGCCGTCGACGATCCGCAGGGCGGCCCCATGGGCGGGCGCACCGGCCGCGACGAAGGTGATGCACTGGTCCTCGGGTGTGTCCGCATCAGCGCTCTGCAGTTGCCCGTCGAGGCTGGACTTGACCACGCGGTGGATGGTGCCGGGCCGGTCGAGGCGGCCGTAGGTGATCGCGGTGACCGTCTCGGCCATACCCCAGGCGGGGACGAGGTGGTGCTCGCGGACGCCGATGTCGGCGGTGGCTTCGAGGAAGTCCCGCAGCACCGGCAGCGTGATCTGCTCGCCGCCGCATATCAGTGAGGTGAGCCGACTCAAGTCCCATCGCCGGTGCTGTTGTTCGGCCAGCGCGTCCGCCACCATCCGGTAGGCGAACGTGGGCGCCCACCCGTGCTGGGCGCGGTGCTCGTGCAGCAGGTCGAGCCAGTGCAGCGGGTCGGCAAGGACCCACTGGGTCGGCGCGTGCACATTCGTACAGCCCGCGAAGACCGGCAGCACGTGGTACAGCAGGAACGCCCCACTGTGGTCCACCGGCAGCCAGTTGACGAAGGTCTCCCCCGGTCGTACCGGCAGGATCCGACGGGTACTGGCCGCGAGGTCCGCGAGCCCGGCATGGGTGAGGCGCACCGCCTTGGGCGCGCCCGTGCTGCCCGAGGAAAGCATGAGGAGTGCGGTATCCGACGCCTGGGGCATGTGGTGTTCGTACGTCGGCGGGCGCCGCCTCCAGTCGACGACGGCCACCCGCCCGTTCAGCTCCCCGTGTGCGAGGCCGACCGCACCCGGGGCGTCGGTGAGCACGAGGGGTCGCTTCAATAGCGCGCAGACGTGGGCCAGGCGTTGCCGAGCCGCCGAGCCGACGGGCGGGTCGGCGAGAGCCACCGGCACCGCACCGGTCAGGACACAGGCCCAGAAGGCCGGGAAGAAGTCGGCGAGCGGAAGCCCGCACAGCACGACAGTGTCCCCGGGCCGCACCCCGTGCTCACGCAGACCGGTCACGAACCTCTGTGCCACGTCATGGAGTTGCGAATAGGTGTGCTTGGCGGCCTGGCCATCGGGGCCCACGGTAACCACCCCGGCCCCGTGCGTCCCGTCCGCGGCTCGCAGCAGAGCCTGGACCGCGTCGCGAGGGTCTTCCCCAGTGAACTCCGGCTCAGGCCCTCGGTAAAGGGCCTGCCCCTGGACGCGTGCCATGTGTGTCCCCTTCGTCAGCGATCAGTGGTTCCTTGGTGCCAGAACTGCGGGTGGTGCTGCCGGGGCGCTCGGCCGTGCCGCGGCGAAAGGCGGCGACGTACAGGACGAGCGCCAGCGCCCCGCCCAGGGCGGTGGCGTGGAACATAGCGACGACCCTGAGCGCGGGAAGGACCTCCAGTGCCGCCGCGGCGCCGATCATGCCGAGACTGAACCCGGCCGTCTCCGCTGAAGCCGACAGGCCGAGCAGGCGGCTGCGCTCCTGCTCGGGTGCCGCCTGCAGGCTCGAGACGTACACGATCTCGGCGCAGCCGTCCGCGAGGCCCGCCATCAGGGCCGCCGCCATCAGGGCGGGCACAGGCAGCGCGGTGAAGGCGAGCACGAACGAGATGGACATGACGCCGGTGCTGAGCGCAAACACCCGCGCGCCATAGACCTTCTCACCCCTGAAACGCTTGAGCAGCTGATGGGAGAGGAAGGTACCCAAGGCCCAGGCGACCCAGAACTGGGTCATGAACAGCGCAGAGTTCTCCGGAAACCTGAGGCTGGCCACGACGGGCAGAGCCACGTTGTGGGACGAGGAGGCGAATGCGTCGGTGCCCCGCAGGAGCAGCATCCCAAGCATCAGCCCGGGGATCCCCGCCATCAGGCGCCTCGTGCCCTTCCCCTGAGTCCGGTCCGCGGACCGATCCGGCAGCGCCGGCTCGGCGACTGTGCCGTCGCCGGAACCGGCATCGGCTCCGCTACCGGCATCGGTACGGAGCCGCAGTGCCACTACCACCGCGGCCGACACCGCGAAGCTGGCCCCGTTCACCGCGAAGGCGAGGCCGTACCCCCCGAACGCGATGATTCCCGCGGCCGACGCGAAGCCGAGAAGGGTGGCGAACGAACGGGCGGTCACCAGCAGCCCGTTGGCTCGCATCCGCTCGTCCTGGCCGACGATCACCGGCACGGCGCTCCGCAGTGCAACCGTGAACAGGGCGTTCCCCGCTCCGAGCACAACGACCGCTCCCAGGAGCAGGGTCAGCGAGGAATCGTTGGCGCTCAGCGCGAGGATGGCCATCGCGAGGGCCTGTGCCACGTCGGCGCCGATCATCACGGTGCGACGGCCGAGAACCGCGGTGATCGCGCCCGCCCCCAGGCCGGCCAGCACGCCGGAGAACAGCCGGAGCGCCATCACCGCGCCAATACCGAAGGCGGTGCCCACGACTTCGTATGTGAATAGGCTCAGGGCGATCAGATTGAGGAAGTTCCCGTAGGCGGACACTGAGTAACCGGCCACGAGGGCACGGAAGCGCCACTTGCTCGAATCTTGTTCGCCTTGCCGACCCAACTCCACAGAACTCCTCATGTGCATATGCAACAGATGAGCAACGCCGTACAGGGCCGAACGGTGTCCAACTCCCGTCGGCGACATGACGGCGCAAACGCGGTGGCGGCTGCCTCGCTTCCTGGGGGTGGTCCGCAGTTGCCTGCTATGTCAAGCCCCGCAGTACTTATCCATAACGGCGAGTACATCGTCCAGGATTTCGAGTCCTTCCTTGGCCTCAGCCTCTGAAATCGTGCAGGGAGGTACGACTCGGATCCAGCTGTTGCGGAAGCTGGGCATCAATCCTCGGGCCAGGCATTCGGTCTTGTACCGGGCCATGGGCTCCGATGAGGCACCAAAGGGCACCAATGGCTCCCGAGTCTCAGGATTGGAGACGAGATCCATCCCCCAAAATACCGCCTGCCCTCGGACCTCTCCGATGACCGGATGGCGACGCGCGAGCTCGCGGAGACCAGGCCCGAACACCTCGTTTCCCACGGAGACGGCGTTCTCTAGGATGCGCTCGTCCTTCATCGCGTCGATGGTCGCCACCACCGACGCGCAGGCCAGTGGATGACCCGAGTACGTCATGCCGCCCGGGAACACTTGGTCATCGAAAGTCGCGGCGATTTTGTCAGAGATGATGACACCGGAGATCGGCACGTAACCGGAGTTCGCGCCCTTCGCGAAGGTGATCAGATCCGGTACGACGCCGTGCTGCTCGAACGCAAACCAGCTTCCCGCGCGGCCGAAGCCGCACATCACCTCATCGGCGATGTAGATAATGCCGTACTTGTCACACAGCTTACGCACACCTGCGAGATATCCTGGCGGCGGCACGAGCACGCCGGCCGTGCCGACGATGCTCTCCATCAGTACGGCGGCGATCGACGACGGGTTCTCCATCTGAATGACCTGTTCCAGGTGGTGAAGTGCGCGCGCACACTCCTCTCCCTCACTGTTGGCCCAGAAGGCCGACCGGAACAGATAAGGGCCAAAGAAGTGGACATGTCCGGTGGCGTACTCATTCGACCACCGCCGGTTGTCGCCGGTTGAAGCGGCCGAAACCGCCGTATTGCCATGGAAAGAGCGATAGAAGCTCAGTACCTTGCTGCGGCCAGTGTGAATGCGGGCCATCCGGATCGCGTTCTCGTTAGCCTCGGATCCGCTGTTAGCGAAGAACACCTTGTGCATGTCTTCAGGAGCCAACTCGGCGATACGCCCGGCCGCCTCCCCGCGGACCTCGTTGGCGTGCTCGGGGGCGACCGTTGAGAGTTTGACGGCCTGTTCGGCAATCGCCGCGGTGACCCGCGGATGCTGGTGTCCGATGTTGGTATTTACCATCTGGCTGGAGAAGTCCAGATAGCGTTTTCCGTCGAAGTCCCAGAACCATGAGCCCTCAGCGCGTGCGACGGCGAGGGGCCGGATCTTCTTCTGTGCCGACCACGAATGGAAGACATGCCTCCGGTCCATAGCCAAGACTTCGACGCCGCGCGCAGGATCCGCTATGTGGTCAGTCACGATGTACCTCCTACTTGAGGCGGAACACCCGTCCCACCCACGCGCATATCCTGTCCGGTTCATCCTTCGGGTCGCTGACTTGCATCGCTCTCTTGGGCATGCCGCCCCCCGTAGCGGGGGTCGAAACGCCGTCAGCCCTAGTGGGGTAGGCGGCAGCCAGCCTGACTGAATGACAGGCAATGCTCCTGCCGCCCAGAACGCAGTCATGGACCAGTGCCTTGACTCACGGCGAATTGAAGAGCCTGGGCCTGACTGTGGATCGTGTGATGCGGGCAGTTTCGCCGCAAGTCCTGGGCGACGACACACAAGATCCTTGTCCGAAGTGAAGACGATGTCAAGGGCGCGACAGGACAGGGGACTTGTCGGATGACGGTCGGTAACGTTGGCGTGTACTCGTTGTGGCGTTGCTCATGTGTCTGCGGCCCAGATCGCACCAGGGTATAGGTAGTCTGCGCCGAAGTGTCCAGTAACCAACGTGAGTTGAGTATGGAGTCCCGTAATGAACCGACAGAACCTTGACGAGCTAGTGCACCGTAGGGTGGCGGAGGCCCTCGAAATCGAAGCGGTAGCACCAGATGCTGACTTCTTCGAGCTGGGCGGGCAGTCATTCGACGCCGCGAAGCTGGTCGTCCGCCTCCGTGAAGAAGTGGATGTGCCCGTAAGCCTCAGCGACTTCTTCCAGGAGCCGACGGCCCGTCACCTGACGAACGTGATCTGGGATCTCCTCCAGGTAACGTGAGAGGCGCCCATCGGGACCTGACCGCCTGGCGCGATACCTCAGGCCTACTGCTCGCCTCGCCACGCGCCGTCACGCTGAGCCCAACGGACTGCCGGAGCCACGGCAAGTCCGGCGACCGCGAACAGGATCGCTAGGGCCAACCAGCCGACAGTGCCGTGGGCCACAGCTGTCACCGTGATCAGCGCGGGGCCTGCCATCATCGCTGCAGCCGCGCCGGAGTTGTACACGCCTTGATAGACGCCGTGTGCCCGGGGGTCGGCGAGCTCATAGCCGAGGGTCCATCCACCGGCTGCAGACAGGACCTCTGCGAGGACCTGTATCACCGCCGCGATGACCAATACAGTCACTGCCCACAGCGGTGGCAGGCCTGCGGAAAGCGCGAAGACCAGGCAAGCGGTGCCGAGTAGTACCCCACTGCGGCCCATCGACTTCACAGCACCCGGTACGTCTGATGCTCGCCTCGTCGCACGTACCTGGAGCAGGGCAACCAGCACACAATTGACGACTAGGAGCAGGGATACGGACCAGCGCGGTGCCTGTGTGTTCTCGACGATCCACAGGGGGATGCCCACTTCGAGCAGACTGACCTGAAGGACCAATACAGCGTTGAGAGCCGTCACAGTGAGAAACGGCAGATCGCGCACCGCACGCCAGCGGCTTTCGGGAGGACTGGCACTCTGCTCGGTGAGGTGTTGTGCGGAGCTGCGGAGGGGCAGCCGACCTACCCGGAGCGCAGGTACCAGGAAGGTGACAGCGTTGAAGAGGAGTAGCACCGAGTACGCGGTCCGGGTGTCCGCCTGAAGCGCCACCGCACCCAGTGCTCCGCCCATAGCCATTGCTACGTTTCCGACCATCCGCAGGTAGCCGCGGGCTTCCACGCGAGTGTCGAAGGGCAGAACATCCGCTATGAGAGCGCCTTTCACACCCCACGAGGCCTGGTTGAGTACGGCGAAGAGGACGACCACAACCAGGAATCCGCCGTATCCGTGAACCAGAGGGTAGGTGGCCATGGTGATCCCACTTCCTAGCCACAGCACGGCGAGCACACGGCGGCTGCCCCATCGGTCCGAGGCGCGGCCTGCCGGCAAGCCGGCAGCCAGACCGAATAGTCCAGCAACCGTAAGGCTGATGCCGACCCGCGTGGTGTCGATGCCGACAATGCGTGTGAAGTACAGGATGCTGATCGGGTAGAAGAGTCCGTTGCCGAAAGCGTTGAGGAAGGTCATCCAGGACAATTGGCGCAGTGTTGGGTCAACTGGTATAAGGCCGCCTTTTGTTGCGTTGATTTTGTCGTTTGTGGAAGGTGCGGAGGTCACGTGGTCACCTAACGGCTCTCAACCTGCGGACGACGGTCATTTAGCATCAGGCTAAATGACCCAGTTGTGATTCGGTGTCGATGATGTGGACAACATCTCCCTCACCTACTCGCCGCAACAGGAGGCGGTGTGCTCGCTGTGCGGCTGGTGCGATGTCTATCGCCTCGAGCATCAACGCCCTTGGCTACGGGGCCTGCGTTCCACCTACGAGCGGCAGGACACCGAAGTCTTCGCCGCCCGCGTGGCCCCCGGGTGGCTCGCCCGCTATCTTCTTCGCAGTTCCGAAATGGAACTGCTGGCCTCCGGGCCCGACACGGCTGTTCCCCCTGTCGAAGGGATGATCTGGGGGTGGCACCGGTCCCGAGAGGCGCCGTTGGAGACTCTGATGAGAGGTCCGACACCGCCTGGCCTGGCGCAATGCCCGGCTGAGCGGGCGGCAGGTCTGTGTAACGTGGATGCGCGCATACGAGGCCAACGTCCCGGCCAGCACGGCACAAACCCCCGTTCGGGAGGACGGCTTGTAGAACATCGACGACGTGGGCGTCTTCCTCGGCCTGGACGTCGGCAAAAGCGCTCACCACGGCTGGCAAGAAGGTCTTCGACAAGCAGTTGGCCAACAGCAAGCCGAAGCTGCCGGCCGTTTTCGACAAGCTCGCCGCGAAGTTCGGCACCGTGCTGGTGACCGTGGACCAGCCTGCCTCGATCGGCGCCCTGCCCCTGACGGTTGCCCGCGACGCCGACTGAAAGGTCGCCTACCCGCCCGGCCTGTCCATGCGGCGGTCGCCGATCGCTACCCGGGTGATGCGAAGGCCGACGCCAAGGACGCCGCCGTGGTTGCCGACGCAGCCCGCACCACGCCGCACACTCTGCGCTCGCTGGAACTGACCGGCGAGATCAAGGCCGAGCTGACCGTCCTGGTGGGCTTCGACCAGGACCTCGTGGCCGAGGCCACCCGCACCTCCACGGATACGCGGCCTGCGCACCCAGTTCCACCCCAGCCTGGAGCACGTCCTCGGACCCTGTCTGGACCATCTCGCAGTGACCTGGCTGCTGGAACGCTATGGATCTCCGGCCGCCCCGCGCAAAGCCGGTCGCCGCGAGCTCGCTGAGGTGATCCGTCCCAAACCCCCCGCGCATGGCCAAACGGCTGATCGACGAGGTCTTCGACGCGCTCGACGAGCAGACCCTGATCGTCCCGGGGACCGGCACTCTCGACGTCGTGATCTCGTCGCTGGCCCGCTCCCTCGGCGCGGTCCACGAGCAACGGCGAGCTTTGGAAGCACAGACCAGGCAACTGCTGGAGCCTCACCCTCTTTCCACGGTCCTGACCTCGATTCCGGGAGGCGCGGTCAGGACCGCCGCCACCTTGCTGGTCACCGTCGGCGACGGCACCAGCTTCCCCACTGCCGCCCACCTGGCCTCCTGCGCCGGCCTCGCCACAAATCATTTTCGGTGGCGCCCTATCCCGGCTACCGGCGGCCGCGACTGGAGAACGGGCAGGATCTGGCCGGGTCCCTGGCGTTTGCCTGCGCCTTGATGGCGGTGGCGACCGTGACCTCACCACGTTGGAATTGCGTAGGACTGATTCAAAAGACGTCGATCGTAGGGTTCGTACTTGCGATGCTGGCAGGTGTGACAGGCTATCGACCGGGTAACTCCAGCTTTCCAAATGTCCGTTCCACTTGATTACAACTCAACTACCTGCGAACATAGTCACGTTCAGCAATGCCGCGCAGTCGTGTCTGCATGGCTGGATTCTGGCTTGACGACGCCCAGGATCAGGAATCTGTGGGCTCGCGAAGTCCTGGGCGCATCGGGTTGCGCGAGGCGCGTAGCAGTCGCCACCACTTGACAGTCACGAGGTCGCGAGTGGTGCTCGGTTGTTCCACACCATGTCTTCGGATTGCACGGTCCATGCGCTCCATAGAATCGGATTTAGGTCATGTCACAGGTGATGCGCGATTCCTCCGACCTGGGTGCCATATCTATTGAAGGCAGACCGGTCGTGCTCGTTCTCGACTATCCTGGGCGCAGGGTGGAAGCTCGGGTAGCGGACCTGGGTCTCGAGAAGGATGGGTATGACGTCCGCTACCTCCTGAGTCGGCCACTTCCGCGTGATGCCTGTTCTGCCGAATACGCGCAGACTCTTCTCCGGCCGATCAGCGATCTGGGCCTGGAGGTCCACGCGGTGCTTGCCTATTGCATGGCCGCTCCTATCGCGCAGGATGTCGCAGTGCTGACCTCCTCCCCACGAATCATTCTATTCGACGCGACCCCATCATCAGCGGAGGCGATTACGGAGGAGCTCAAGAAGATTCTCACCTCATTCTCTGTCGATTCCGCATCGATGCCCGTTTGGTGGAGCCGTGGCCTGCTGGAGGAGCGCACGGGAACGGCGCTCAGGATGTCCGAGGAATTTCTCTTCGAATCGATCCGGCATGCCTTGTTTGCGGACATGATTGGACCCGACGCGGCACAGGGAATGACACAAGATGCTTTGGCTGTGGATGAGACGACGCTCAGCTTGGTAGGAAGCTTTGCCGATTGGCTGGCTCACTTGATCGCGTCCTATCGTGCCGATTTCCCTTCGTACGGCGGTCAGGTGTTCAACGTGGTGTCGTTGAACCATCACGTAGCCCACGATAGGCTCGGTGGCGGCACAGGTAAAACTATCCGAATGGCGACTTCACAGGCGAAGATGCTCGCCGATGAGGAGACTCGGCATCACGTTCTGGAGATTCTCTCTGGGGCAGAGAACGGCGCCCTTTGAGGGAAGCCGGTCCACGGCGTAGGCCGATGAATGCCGACATCGCGTTCACGGAGAACGGGTTGCCGCTCCGCCGCACAACCGGGGTCTTGCCCTTCTCGCCCCAGATCCGTCCGGTGATCTGGTCAGAGCGGATCCCGATCTGGTTGGCGAGAATTTCGCCGCCGCCGGCCTTCGCCCTCGCACGGAGCTCCGGCCAGGTCTCGGCATGCCAGCGCGCGACGCCCCCCCCGGGATCCTGCCTGCTTGTCCGGGCGCCAGAAAGACAGCTCTCCACGGTTGAATGAAATACTTGCCCACGCCGGGCTCGGTCAGCTTCCACTCGGTACAGCTTCGTGATCAGCACACCGATCAACCGATGCGATTACAACTGCCCGCCCAGGCCGACCTCGCTGGGCTGGTGATCCAGGGCGGCCTGCCGCGCGGCGGCTTGCTGAGCCTTCCCGAGTATCTGATGCACTCTGACCGGCTTTCCCCGGGGCGCCCCCACCAGCGTTTTTCGGCCGACGACTCGCTTTCGCCCACCACATGCCGACAGCCTTCAGTGATGCCCAGAACACTACCGCCACGTCCTTACGGACTCGGTCCGCCCTCAACGCGCCCGCCGCCCGAAGCCGCAGGATTTCCTGCACTTATGGGACAGATGCCGCGCGTCCCCCACCAGACAGCTCACACCCATCCAACGGCACTAAAATCAAACTGTTTCGGACTAATATCGGCGTGAGAGACGGAGCAGGGTACCGAGGGAGTGCTTCACGGGGCACCCTGCTTCTGAAGCTCAGCGCAGACCGCGGATGAACGCGGCCTGCTCGGTGACCGTCGTGTGTGTGTAAAGCGCCACAACTGGCGGGCGGTTGCCCGTGTGACGCTCCAGGGCGGCTTGGAGCTGGTACATCATCAGCGAATGGCCGCCTAGTTCATAGAAGTTTGCGTCAGTGGGGATGTCCGCTGTCTTCAGGACTTCGGCCCAGGCTGTCGCCACCTGGCCCGAAAGGTCGCCGGCGCTGGAGGCGGTCGCGGAAGGCGCCGAATGCGCTGGGTTGGCCCCGGAAAGATCCTCCACGACAGCACGGAGCGCAGCGCGGTCCGTCTTGCCGTTGACGGTACGAGGGAACGCATCAAGTATCTGAAGGTTCGCGGGAACCATGACAGGCGGCAACCGATCCGCCAGCTTCTCCTTCAGTTCGTCGGGGGAAAGGCCTGTGGATCCCAGGACAAAACCGATGAGGCCGGTGCCAGAGGTGTCCACCGTCACCACCGCATCACGAACACCGGGTAGAGACGACAACACCGCCTCGACGGACCCTAGTTCAATGCGATGCCCTCGGACCTTGACCTGGTGATCGCGCCGACCAAGGAAGTCGAGCGTGCCATCGGAATTCCACCGTACGAGGTCTCCTGTGCGGTACATTCGGGCGTCCTCTCGCTCTGTGAAGTCGTCCTTGAGGAACGCCCGCGCCGTCGCGTCGGGGCGACCGTAATAGCCGCGGGTGACGCCGACGCCGCCGATGTAGAGCTCACCCTCGGCGCCTCGCGGTACGGGGCGCAGCTGGTTGTCCAGCACATACAACCGAGTGCCGGGGACGGGACGCCCAATGGACACTGGACCTGGCGCGTCAAAGCGCTGGTAGGTGGACCAGACCGTCGCCTCGGTAGGTCCGTACTCATTGACGAGTGCGCTCTCGTGGGAGTGCAGCTTGAAGTGGCGCTCGACCAGATGAACCGGAAGGGGCTCGCCAGCCACGATCACCGTGGTCAGCGTAGCCAGCCGCCCTGGTCCCTGATGCTCGGCGACGTCGAGGACGACCGAATAGAGTGAGGGGACGCACAGCATGTGGGTGACCCCATGGAGCTCGACGAGATCGACTAGCCGCTCGGGATCCCGTACCTCGTCGGACGTGGCGACGACCAACTGGCCGCCTGCGGTGAGTGTGCCCCACAACCCGGCCACCGAGGAGTCGAAGGCCAGGGGCGAGACGAGAAGGAAGACCGGCGCACCCGGGTATACCAGGCGCCGCGCTAGAGTCGAGGCGGCGAGCTGCCTATGTTCGACGAGGACGCCCTTCGGCTCGCCCGTGCTTCCAGACGTATAGATGAGATACGCGGCGTCATTAAGGCTTGTCGCGGTTGAGGACAAAGGGGCGGCTGCCGTGCGGTCGGCATCGTTTGCGAGGCCGCTTGCAGTAGCAACCTCTGTCAGTACGACGGGTACTTCGTGGCCATGTAGCCGGTCCTGAGACGAACTAGTAGCTACAGCAGCCGAGAGGAGAGAATCGGAGAGTACCTTCGCGATACGATGGTTGGGGTGTGCCAAGTCAACGGGCACGTACGCAGCACCGGCGTACAGGACACCCAGCACGGCGGCCACCATGGCTGTCGAGGGGTCTGCGAGCACACCGACGCGACTTCCTCGACTTACCCCCGACAGTGTGAGCTCGTCCGCAATGCGGTATGCCCAGCGATCGAGTTCGCGGTAGCTGACGGCGTGCCCACCAGAGGTGACCGCCGTACGGTCCGGATGCTCTAGAGCGGCTCTCCTCACCAGTTCGTGCACTGGGACCAGCTCATTCTGAGGGAGCTCCTTGCCGCGCCCGAGGGATATGAGATCGCGCAGTTGACCGTCGTCGGATTCAGGCATCAAGTCCATCTCGGGCGTTGTTGGCATCAGTACTCCTCTGCTTTGAAACCTGGAAGGGTCGCAAACGGGGCATGCGCATAGGCGTGGCCACGTGCCCTTGCCGGCGGGCTGTACGCGCGGCTGCTCGTTCCTGTGCAGGAATGCACGTGGGCGGCTGAGTGACTCGTGCCCGTGGTCCTGACTGGACTACTTGTCACACACCCGTCAGTCGAACAACGGGTTAAGGGCTGTGAATCGCCAGGCTAAGCATAGGTTGAGGACTCAGCGCGCGGCTCAACGCCGCGACTGCGGGCGGGAGTTGTTGCTCACACGTCAGTCTGGAATGGCCGGTTTGCCGGACCGGCCTCGAGGGCTGGCCGCGGTTGCCCCGAGCCGTGGATCGCGCTCTGTTTTCACCAGCTGCAACATGCCGTACGGCCAATGAGGTTGTCAGATGACGTGAAGATCAGGCAACCTTCAGTTGAACCATAGATGCGGCAATCTGTGTCGGGGCGCCCTCGGCTTCATCCTGCACGGGTTCACGCTGAGGGTGAGCCGCATCCACCCTCGGTCGCGGGCGCCTTGAGTGCGCCGTGCTGCTTGGCTCGACTACTTGTGCCCCAACCTGGCGGGGAGCGGGTGGCATCTGGGAGAGGTTCAGGATCTGGGGCAACTCCTCTGGACTGCGATCAACTTCGGCGAATACGGTGGCGTACGCATACGATCACCTGTTCCGCCAGGTGCATCGGGCTGAGCACCGACCGTGCGTCCCGTCTGCCTAGTGACCGCCCTCGAACTCCGCGCTTAGCCCTTGTTTCAGAGTGGCTCAGACACAGTTCTTCATTCAGAGGTGATGAGATGCGTCAGAGATTCTGCACCTGCTGGCCGGGCGCAACCGTGTGGCTGACCGGACTGCCGAGTTCCGGCAAGTCCACCATTGCGTACGAACTGGCGGGACGACTGCGTGCGGACGGCCGGCGGGTCGAAGTGTTGGATGGAGACAGGCTTCGCAAGGAGTTTTCGGCCGACCTTGGGTTCAGCCGCGAATACCGGCACGCCAATGTTCAACGTATAGGGATGGTCGCGGCGGTATTGGCACGCAACGGGATTCTTTCGCTGGTTCCGGCGATCGCGCCTTTCGCAGACAGCCGCGAGGCAGTGCGCAAGCGCCATCTGGAGAGCGAGACTGCATACCTGGAGGTGCATGTAGCGACGCCGGTGGAGGTGTGCGCGGTACGGGATGCAAAGGGTCTGTATGCAAGGCAGGCCGCAGGCGAGATTAGCGGGCTGACTGGGGTCGACGACCCGTACGAGGACCCGGAACGCCCAGACTTGCGGATCGAGACCCAGATTCAGACTGCGCAGGAGTCCGCGGCGGCGCTGCACGGCCTGCTCACCAGTAGGGGACTGGCGTGACGACCGTTACCGCCGCTGCGCGGGAGGTCGACAGTCCGTTAAACGTATCGCACCTCGATGGACTGGAGTCCGAGGGGGTGCACATCATCCGTGAGGTGGCCGGTGAGTTCGAGCGTCCAGTAATCCTATTCTCCGGGGGCAAGGACTCGATCGTCTTGCTGCACTTGGCGATCAAGGCGTTCACGCCGGCGCCGGTGCCGTTCACCCTGCTACACGTCGACACCGGGCACAACTTCCCAGAGGTGTTGGAGTGCCGCGACCGGACGGTCACCAAGTACGGGTTGCGTCTGCACGTCGCCTCGGTGCAGGAGTACATCGACGCCGGAAAGCTGCGCGAGCGGCCCGACGGCACCCGCAACCCGCTGCAGACCGTTCCGCTGACCGAGGCGATCCAGCAGCACCGCTTCGACGCGGTGCTCGGCGGCGGCCGCCGTGACGAGGAGAAGGCGCGCGCCAAGGAGCGGGTGTTCTCGCTGCGCGACGAGTTCTCCCAGTGGGACCCGCGCAGGCAGCGTCCCGAGCTGTGGCAGCTGTACAACGGCCGCCACGCGCCTGGTGAGCATGTGCGTGTCTTCCCTCTGTCTAACTGGACCGAGCTGGACGTGTGGCAGTACATCGCTCGCGAAAGGATCGAGTTGCCCCAGATCTATTTCGCACATGAGCGCGAGGTCTTCAAGCGCTCCGGCATGTGGCTAACCGCCGGCGAGTGGGGGGGCCCCGGGGAAGGCGAGAGCGTCGAGTTGCGGCTGATCCGCTACCGAACCGTCGGTGACATGTCCTGCACCGGAGCGGTGGACTCTGAGGCGACGACTTTGGACGCAGTGATCGCCGAGATCGCCGCCTCCCGGCTGACCGAGCGGGGCGCGACGCGGGCCGATGACAAGCTTTCCGAGGCCGCGATGGAAGACCGCAAGCGCGAAGGATACTTCTAGCTATGTCTCCTACCACCGAGCAGATATCGGCTACCAGCCTGCTGCGCTTTGCCACCGCCGGTTCCGTCGACGACGGCAAATCCACCCTGGTGGGTCGGCTTTTGCACGACTCCAAGTCTGTGCTCGCCGATCAGCTGGAGGCTGTCGAGTACGCTTCCCGGAAACGCGGTCGGGGAATTCCGGATCTGGCACTGCTGACCGACGGTCTGCGGGCCGAGCGGGAGCAGGGCATCACGATTGATGTGGCGTATCGCTACTTTGCTACGTCGCGGCGCCGTTTCATTATGGCCGACGCCCCCGGGCATGTGCAGTACACCCGAAATATGGTTACGGGTGCGTCGACGGCCGAGCTGACGGTGATTTTGGTTGACGCCCGCAACGGTATCGTCGAGCAGACCCGCAGGCACTCCGCGCTCGCCGCCCTGTTGCGCGTCCCGCATGTCGTTCTCGCCGTCAACAAGATGGACCTCGTCGGCTTCGAGGAGTCCACCTTCGTGTCGATAGCTGAGGAGTTTACGTCGTACGCAAACGACCTCGGGATTCCGGCGATCACTGCGATTCCGATCTCGGCGCTCGCCGGTGACAATGTCGTGGACGCGTCTGCGAACATGGCTTGGTACCGGGGACCGACCGTCCTGGAACACCTGGAAAATGTCGCTGTGTCGCGGAGCCCGTGCCACGTGGCAGCTCGCATTCCCATCCAGTATGTGATCCGGCTTCACACCGCCGAGCACCCTGATTACCGCGGCTACGCCGGCCAGATAGCCGAAGGTACGTTCCGCGTCGGCGAGAGCGTCAAAGTGCTGCCGTCCGGCCGCACGTCGAAGATCTCCGGGATTGACCTGCTTGGCGAGCCGGTCGATGTCGCGTGGACCCCGCAGTCGATTACCCTCCTGTTGGAGGATGACATCGGTATCTCCCGCGGCGACATGATCGTGCCCAGCGGTGACGCCCCGGCCATCACTCAGGATATCGAGGCCACTGTCTGCCACGTAGCCGACCAGCCGCTCACTGTTGGCCAGCGAGTGCTACTCAAGCACACCACCCGTACGGTCAACGCGATTGTGAAGGACATCCCGTCCCGGCTTATGCTGGACGATCTTTCTCAGCACCCGCACCCCGGGCGGCTGGTTGGCAACGACATCGGCACTGTCAAGGTCCGAACCGCCGAGCCGCTTGCTCTCGACTCCTACGCTGACTCCCGCCGCACCGGGGCGTTTCTGCTGATCGAACCCTCTGCCGGCACCACACTTGCCGCCGGCATGGTTGGAGACTCCCCCGCTGCGGCGAGAGTCCCGCCCCAACACCGCGACGAGGACTGGGATGTCTGATGACAGCTGGCACACGCGTGGAACGCCTCCAGTGCCTGTCGCTCGTAATACCTGTGCCCCAGACTCGTTGTTGCCGCTCTGGCGTTGCAGATTCGTTCAGACCGCTCCTGCGGATACGCGCCTCCGAGGACAAGAAAAATGCAGCCCTCATGACTCCACTTATCTAGAATCCAAGGAGGTGACGCGTTGGATCCCCGAAAATTTCCGGTAAACCTGGCTCAGGATGCGCGACTCGTCCGGTATGTGACGCATGGTGCAGACCCTTATGCCCGCAACGCGCGGTCTCAGATTACGCCGAAAGTATTCAGCATCAAGGGCCCACTTGATACTGAGGCTCTGGGGGGCGCGGTGAGGTCCGCAGCGCGGGCACACTCGGCTTTCAGGACTTCCTTCGTACCCTCCGCCAGGCCTGGGCGAAGTCTGCAAATTCTGTCCGCCGAAACGCAGTTCGAGGTTGTGAAGGTGGTCGGCCCCGAATCTGGTGCTCTCGAGACTGCGGTGGCGACAGCCGCTGTGCAACCGTTCGACATCGAAGGCGGCGCACTCGGTCGACTCGTGATCGGGACCTTGACCCCAGAGCAGCACATCGTCGCAGTGGCGATCGAGCACCTGGTGTCCGACGGGTGGGGCTTTGAGCTTATGCTGACGGGTATTCAATCATTCTACAATGCACTCGTCACGGGTACCGAACCGCCTTCGCTGGCGCCTTCGTTGCATCATCTGATCGCAGTGGGCGAACGGGAATGGCTAGCCAGTGTCGAGGGTCGGAACGCCGGTAGGTTTTGGCGTGACGAGTTGGGCGATGTCGGCTCCATGGTACCGCTGCGTGTTCCAGGAGCGGAGATTCCGATGGGCCTTGGACGAGTCCGTTCCACATGGCACACTCGATATCTCGACACCGATACGATGTCCGCCATAAAGGTTGCGGCTCGAAAAGAACGTATGCCCGTAGGAGCTCTCTATACAGGATCGGTGGCCGAGGCGGCTCGACGGAACGGCGTGGGTGACGAATTGTCGGTGATATCGCCCACGATTAACCGGCATGACACGCAGTCCTTCAACAGCATATCCTGGGCGTCGAACATAGTCACTTTTCGCTTCCGGCGCGCGGATGGGCCCGAAGGGCATCTCGGGGCGACCGCGGTACGTGAGGGCTATCTGAGGGCCATGGCGCACTCGCGTTATCCGATTCATCAGATCGATCTCGACCTTTCGCCAGAGGCCTTCGGTGCCGTGAACACGACCATTCCGCAGCTTTACCTCGACACTGGATTGCCTGGAAAAGAATTTGAGCTACACAATCTCGAAATTATAGAGCTTCCCCCGCCTCCGCATCAGGTCCCCCTCGGCTTGGCCGTCTGGATACGCCCCACCGAGGGAAAGGGACTCAAGCTGGAGTTGGCACATCCGGCCGCATACGTGAGCGAGGAAGTAGGTGCCTCCATCACTGACACACTCATCGACCTCCTCAAGGGGGTCGAGCGTTAAGGTGGATATAGGAGAAAATATGGGCTCCTCCGAAGTGACTACTGTTCATGAGGATCGATACCGCCCTGTACTGGCCAACCAGGGCCGAAGTGAAACGCTGCGGACCATCTATCGCGACGTGTACGGGGCGGATTACCCAGAGGAAGTCGAACCGTTCGGCTTCGTGACAATGACCGACCTCGGAGTCATCGCCGAGTACTTGTCAGGGTATGGGGTGAAAAATCTGGTCGACATTGGCTGCGGCCGTGGGGGGCCGGGGCTGTGGGTCGCCCGCGACGTGGGGGCTTCGCTGCACGGAGTGGACATCGTGGCGGAAGCCTTGAACGAAGCCAGGCAGCTTGCCGAAAGGATGACGGAGGTGCCGGCGGCCACCTTTCAGGCGGCAAGTATCACGGAGACCGGTCAACCCGATGGCGTTTTCGACGGGGCGATGAGCGTCGATGCCCTGTGGATGGTTATCGACAAGATGGCAGCTTTCGAAGAAATGGGCCGCCTTCTCCAGCCAGGGAGCCCTCTAGTCTTCACCACGTGGGCGCCCCCGCACTTTGACTACGCGTGGTTCATGGAGCCAGCTGGTTTCAGCGCTATCGAAACGCGGGAAGTCACTGGATCGGGCCAGCGGCAGAATGCCGTGTACGACCGGATCATAAGGGAGAAGGACGCTCTAGCGCGGGAGCTAGGCGTGGAAGCGGGCGAGGTGCTTGTGCACGAGGCGGCCGAGGCTGGCCGCCTCCTAGCCACTGTTCCTCGGGTCATGGTGCAGGCGATCAGGGCCTGAGCTGCGGGAGCGAAGGCGAGGCCGCCCGCTGTTGAGGAAGGGCCTGCCAGACCAGTGTCTGGTAGGCCCTTCCTTCGCATAGAGCTCGTAACACGATCTTGTTGAAGTGTGCTGGGTCGGCGTGACCGGTGTGAGGATTCAGCTGTTCGTGATGGTGTGAGTACTCGACCGTGGATAGTGGACGACGACTTGTGGGCGCTGATCGAGCCGCTGCTGCCACCGTGGCCGGAGCGGTCGCCGGGGCCGCGGCCGGTGTCGGGCCGACTCTGTCTCCAAGGCATTCTGTTCGTTCTCCACGAGGACATAGCCTGGCAACTGCTGTCCCTGGAGCTGAGGTTCGGCTCCGGCCAGACCTGCTGGCGCCGCCTGGACCGGTGGCAGAAGGCAGGAGCCTTCGACCAGCTCCATCGCATCCTGCTCGCGAAGCTGCACGCGGCCGACGAACTCGACTGGTCACGTGCGTGCGTGGACGGTTCTCACATCCGCGCGAAGAAGTGCGCCTATGGTCTTTGTCAAGCTGCGGTGGGGGTCGGGGCCTCGTAGAAGGTGCCGATTCGAGGCATGGCGAAGAGTACGTCGATGCGTCGTCGGGCGAGCGGGATCAGGGCTGTGATGTGATGCTTTCCCTCGCGGCCTTTCCTGTCGTAGTAGGCCCGTGACTCCGGTTGTGAGAGCGAGGCAGATGTGGCGAGGTAGAAGGTGCGTTTGAGCTGTTTGTTGCCTCGCCGGGTGGGGTGTTCGCCGCGGATGGAGGAGCCGGAGGCGCGGGTGACCGGTGCCAGGCCGGCGTAGGCGGCCAGGTGACCGGCCGTGGCGAAGGTGCTGCCGTCGCCGACGTCGATGAGGATCCGGGCGGCGGCCCTGACCCCGATGCCGGGCATCGGAATCAGGATCGCGGCCAACTCGCACCGGGCCGCGCAAGCCTCGACTGGTACCCCAACGACCTCTGGCTCCACCTGCTCGCCTGCCAGTGGCAGCACATCTCCCGGGAGGAAGCCTTCGTCGGCCGCTGCGGTGAAGTGGGCGACGAACTCGGCTCCGCCGTTGTCGCCGCCCGCCTGGTACGCGATCTGATGCGGCTCCGCCTGCTCATGGAGCGCCGCTACCCGCCCTACAGTAAATGGCTCGGCAGCGCCTTCGCCCGCACTGCCCAGGCACCCGCCCTCACCCCGGTCCTCACCGCCGCCCTCGCCGCCACCGACCGGCACACCCGCGAGCACCACCTGGCCCGCGCCTACGAAGTCGTCGCGGCCACACACAACCAACTCGGCCTCACCGACCCTGTCGACCCCGCCACGCGGCCCTACCACACCAGACCATTCCAGGTCCTGCACGCCGAACGCTTCACCGCGGCGCTGAGAACCCGCATCACCGACCCGAACATCAGCTCCCTGCCCATCATCGGCACCGTCGACCAGTTCATCGACAGCACGGACGTCCTCAGCCATCCGGAACTGACGCGCGCCGCTACCAACGGTCTGCTCGTCCCCTGAACCGCCGTCTCAAAAGCAATAGAGACAGAGGGAGAGAGCGAAGCGGCCTGACAACTGGGGACGTTAGTCTGTATGCCGCTGGGGAGCCGAGACCGTACGCCGACAGCCCGGTTGGCCTGGCGGATGCAGCAGGTCATCAAGCCCACCGTGCTGGTCATCGATGACACCGGGTGTGCGCCACGAGGCGCTGAGGAATCGAGCGGGAGGGAGAACCCGCCGCTGGTCATCGCAGTGA
>NZ_JBHYZP010000061.1:0-36632 GCF_042752355.1 Streptomyces sp. NPDC059255 | reverse complement strand
ATGCCGCCGCTGGAGGGGCCCGAGCGGACCCTGGAATGGGGCGAGCGCTCCCGCCACCAGCTGATGACCGCCGCGCACATCGCCCTCGTCGCCGAAGGCGCCTGGGACGAGGCCGACTGGGGTGAACTGGAGGAAAGGGCCCGCATGATCGCGCGGGCCGGATGGTGGATCGACCAGCGCGACGCAGAGGGTGGCGACCTGCCCGAACTCCTCGACGCGGCGGGCGAGAGCGACCGCGGGACGGAGAACCCGTTCCGCTGACTACTGACCGCTGTCCGGCCCGGTCCCGGCCCCCGGAGCCGAGTCGGTCAGTCCGCGATGTGCTTCGGGCTTGCCGCGAGTGAGCCGAGGAGGGCGAGGGCTTCGGCGCTGGGGCTGCCTTCAGGGGCGTGGTGCACGATCAACTGCAGTCCGGGGTCGCTTCGGATGTCGAGTGTCTCGTAGGTGAGGGTCAGGATGCCGACGTCGGGGTGGTGGAACTGCTTGGGCTCGCGGGTCTTGCCGCGTACGTCGTGCCGGTTCCACAATTGCCGGAAGGTGTCGCTTCGGCGGATGAGTTCGTCGAGGAGCTTGAGCAGTTGCGGGTCGTGTGGGTCGTGGCCCTGCGCCAGGCGTAGGTGACCGGTAGCGGAGTGTGCGGCGCGTTCCCAATCGACATAGAAGTCGCGTCCGGCGGGGTCGAGGAATGCCATTCGCGCGAGGTTGTCGACCTCGGCGAACCCGGAATGCAGGGCCTTGGCGAGGTCGTTCTCGGCACGAATGTCCATCGTGCGGTCGATGACGTAGGCGGGTGTCGTCAGCCAAGCATCCATGAGCCTTATCAGGTCGTCGCTGACCTTTCGATTGCCACCGTCGTGGTCGTACCTGACTGAAGCGATCCGGCCTGCGAGCCGGAACAGATGCATTCGCGCGTCTGTGTTCAAGTCGAGTGCGCGGGCGAGAGCGCCCAGCACTTGCTCCGAGGGGTGCCGCTCGCGACCCTGTTCGAGCCTGGTGTAGTAGTCGGCGCTGAGCCCGGCGAGCACCGCGACCTCCTCGCGACGCAGGCCGGGCACCCGTCGTGGTCCGGAGCCGACGACGGCGGCCGCGTCGGGGTGCGCCTTCGCGCGCTGCGCCTTGAGGAACGCGCCGAGCCCTTTGTTCTGCATGCTCCGACGATATGACGCCGTCGCGCCGGTCTCCTGGGTGGATGACACCCAGGAGGTCTTCGCCCTGGTTGAGGAAGACGCGACACCTGAGGCTGGACAACGCGGCGGCGAGGCTCTCGTCCCGCGGACACCAGCACCGTCAAACACGAAGGACATCCATGCGCTACACGCTCTTGGGCCGCTCCGGCATCCGTGTCTCCGAGCTCGCCCTCGGCACCATGACGTTCGGCGACGACTGGGGGTGGGGCGCCTCGCCGGAGACCAGCGCGAGGCTGCTCGACCTGTATGCCGAGGCCGGCGGGAACTTTATCGACACCGCGAACGCATACACCGGCGGGACGGCGGAGTCGATCACCGGCCGAGCGCTGAAGGGCCGGAGGGACCGGTTCGTGCTCGGCACGAAGTACACGATGCAGGCCGTGCCCGGCGACCTGAACAGCGCGGGCAACCACCGCAAGAGCCTCGTGTCCTCGCTCGAGGCCAGCCTGCGCCGTCTGGACACGGACTACATCGACGTGCTGTGGGTGCACGCACGGGACACGCTCACCCCGCTGCCGGAACTGATGCGGGCACTCGATGACCAGGTGCGAGCGGGCAAGGTCCTGCACGTCGGGGTCTCGGACTGGCCGGCTTGGGAGATTGCGCAGGCGAACACGCTCGCCGAGCTGCGTGACTGGTCGCCGTTCGTCGGCGTGCAGCTGCGCTACAACCTGCTCAGCCGGTCGGTGGAGTCGGAGCTGACGGTGATGGCGCAGGCATTCGACCTCGCGGTCCTCGCCTGGGGGCCGCTGGCAGAGGGGCGTCTGACCGGCAAGTACCTGGACGGCGCGGAGGGGCGCATCACCCGCGGCGGCTGGGACTTCAGCGGAGATCAGAGCGACCACATCGTCCGCGCGGTCGTCGACATCGCCGAGGCCGGAGGGTGGACGCCCGCGCAGGTCGCCTTCGCCTGGCTGCGCTCACGACCCGGCACCGTCATCCCGCTGCTCGGCGCGACCAGCGAACAGCAGCTCACCGGCAACCTCGCCAGCCTCGACGTCACCCTCGACGACGACGCCCTGCACCGGCTCGACGAGATCAGCGCACCTCGCCTGGGTTTCCCCCACGACGTGATGGCCGGTGAGGACATGATCGGCCTCACCTACGGCGACCAGTGGCGCCAGGTCACCGACCACCGGCGCGCATCCTGTCGCCCCGTCAACGACAACGCCCAGAGGGCATGACCACGACCACGGCAGAGCACACCGTTCCATCCGACCAGGAGGAAAGGTATTGATGAGTGGGCCGGAACCGCGCACCGCTATGGTCCGCGACGCGCTCGTGCACGTCACGCCGTCGCGGACGATGCACGGCGACGTCACGGCCACCGACAGCGTGCTGCCCCAGGCGGGTCCGGCACAGTCACCGGGCCAGGATGAGACTGTCGTGCTCGACGCGCGGTGCGGTCCGAGCCCGCGGCCCCGGCCGGCCACTTGGTGCTCGACAACTACGCCACCCACAAGAGCCCCGCCATCAAAACCTGGCGGCTGGCCCGCCCTCGGTTCCACCTGCACTTCACACCGACCGGGTTCCTCCTGGCTCAACCTAGTCGGGCGGTGGTTCGCCGAGCTGATGAACAAACAGATGCGGCGAGGCGTCCACAAGACCGTCCGGGCCCCGGAGCAGGACACCCGCGCCTGGAACACTGACCCCAGGCCCTGTATCGGGACCAAGACCGCGAACGAGATCCTCGAACGCCTCGCCTCGTATCTGAACAGAATTCCCGACTCAGAAGACCAGCGGCCGCCGTATCCCGATCACGTGGTCCGGCAGCTGCCCTCTGGAATGCTCTCAGCGGTGCCACGGATCAGACGGCGTACCACCGGTCGAGCGCGTCCCGCAGCCCGGTGGTTTCCGCTCCCGCCCAGGCCACGTATCCGTCCGGCCGCACCAGGAGCGCTGCCGCATCGGGGTCGGGCACGGGCCGGTGTACGAGTCGTACGCGATCGGCACCGTCCACCGCAGCGTCGATCGACCCGTCGCCCACGAGATCCAGCAGCAGGAACCAAGGGTTTTGCGTGTTTGATTTTTGAGTTGATTTAAGTCGAATTAAGGCATTTTTCACAGGGCAGTGTTGCTGGCGCGGGACTCGAGGCTCGCCGGGTGCGAAGGCTGGGCGGCGAGCGATCTCGGCTGTCGTTCTATACGACAGACGCGTCGACGCTCACCGAGACAGGTGGGCGGGGTCCTGCGCCGTCTCGTCGGGTTGTCCGGGGTCCGGGTCGGTGACGGAAGCGGGGCGGTGTGCGCGGTTGGCGGCGATGAGCTCGTTGAGGGACTCGAGGGTACGTGTGAGCCCGGAGATGTGCGTGATGAGCTTGTCGCGTTCTTCGAGCAGGCGGTCGAAAGCCCCGTCGGAGGTGGCGGTGCTGGGCGAGTGCAGGCAGGGAAGCAGGCTGACGATCGTCTGGCTGGACAGACCCGCCGCGTAGAGCCGCTGCAGGTACGCGATCCGGTCGACAGCTTCCTCTCCGTAGTGGCGATGACCACCGGGGCTGCGGCTGCTGTCGAGCAGGCCCTGCTCCTCGTAATAGCGCAGGGAGCGGGTGCTCACCCCGGTCCGCGCCGCCAGATCTCCGATCCGCATCCGGTCTCCGGTGTGTTCGTCGTCACAAACAGTTGAACTTCACATAGATGTGAAGTTTTAGCGTACCTCCATGACCTACTCGAACCTGTCTGCCATCAGCGTCGACATCCGACACGGCGTCGCGACCGTAATAATCGATCATCCGCCTCTGAACCTGCTCGACGGCGAGCTCATCAAGGAGCTGATGGCCTTCACCTCCCAGGTCCGCACCGACGACACGGTACAAGTGATCGTGTTCGAGAGCGCCGACCCGCAGTTCTTCATCGCGCATGGTGACATGCGCTTCCTCACCGATCCGGCGCTGATGTCCGCCGGCGGTGACCTGCCCACCGGAACCAACGTGGTGCAGGCCGTGAACGAGGAGATCCGGTCACTGCCCCAGGTCACCATCGGCAAGATCGCGGGCTTCGCGCGTGGCGGCGGCAACGAGTTCGCCATGGCGCTGGACATGCGTTTCGCGGCGATCGGAACGTCTGGACAGGCGCAGCCGGAGACTCTGATGGGCATCTACCCGGGCGGAGGAGGCACGCAGTACATGACCTCCCTCATCGGCCGCGCCCGCACACTCGAACTGATCCTCGGCGGCGAGCTGGCCGACGCGGAGCTGGCCGAGCGCTACGGTCTCGTCAACCGCGCCCTTCCGGCGGACGAACTCGACACATTCGTCACCGTGCTCGCGCGCCGCATCGCTGCTCTGGGCCCGACCGTCATCGGCATCGTCAAGACGGCCGTCGACGCGGCCGACTACACCAAACGGGACCTGGCTACAGAGAGCAGTCTCGCCGCCCGGCTCTCCTTCCCCGAGGTTGCCGCGACCGCCCACAAGCTGCTTGCCGCCGGTGTGCAGACCCGCGAGGGCGAACTCCGCCTGGAAGAGATCCTCAACAAGGCCCAGCAAGAAGTGACGCCGCAACTTTCGGACAAGGCTGCCACTCGGGTATCACGCGAATCCGATTGATCCTTTTCGTCCGGCGAGTCCGAGCGCGGTCAGGGGGCGCTTGTAGTCGCGTGCGGTGTGGCGGAGGGCGGCTGCGATGTTGGTGCGGCCGCCCTGACGGTGGAGGCCAATGGCGAGGTTCCGCAGGCCGGCCATGGTGCGTGGCAAGTGCGCGGTGCGGACCTTGGAATCGTCCTCGCGGAAGGTCCGGTCCCGGACGTGGTGCAGGAGGTTCTCCATGCTCCAGTGACCGCGGATCCAGGCCGCGAGTTGTTCACCGGTGGCCTCGCCGGGCTTGAGGCTGGTCATCAGGTAGACACGCGCGATGGTGAGCTTGCCGGTGCCCGACTCGCTTCGCCAGCACACGACTTGGAGGGCCTGGGCCGCGTCGGGGTAGTCGAGGTGGGTGAACGCGGCTGTCTTCAGCCTGCGGATCTCCATGCGGTGGTGGGCGCGGGTGCCCTGGTAGTAGTCCAGGGCGATGTCCCGCCACGGGAGCTGGCGGACGCGGGCGTAGAGCGCGGGACGGTTCCTCTTGACGATCGCGAGGTAGTGGGCACCACGTTCGCGCAGGTAGGTGGCGTGGTCATGCTGGGTATGCAGGGCGTCGGCGGTGACCACTATGCCGGTGAGGTCTACGGTGTTGAGCAATGGGGCGAAAGCGGGGATCTCGTTGCTCTTGTCGGCGATCTGCCGCTGGGCGAGCACGGCGCCGGTGTGCTCCATCGCCGCCAGCAGCGCGACGGCCGCCCGGCCCGCATGGCGTGAGCCGCGCAGCGTCTTGCCGTCCACTGCGATCGCCCGCAGTGCTGGGCGCTTGCCGACAGCGTGCTCCGGCTGTCTGGCGCGAGCCGCGAGGAAAGCGCCGATTGCCTCATCCAGTACATCGCCGTCAAGTCGGGCGAGCAGGCGCCGGACCGTGGCCGGATGCGGCACCGGTACGGCGCCGGTGAGCGGATCTGCCGCAAAGCCGCATGCGCGCAGCACCCACTGCGGAGCGTCCGTGATCCACTCGCCGATCGCGGTGAGAGAGCGGGCGCCGGCCAGCACGCTCGCGGCCGACGCGCACAGCAGCGCACCAAGCGGGTAGCGGCAGCCCCGGCGGTCGCAGGGATCTGGCAGCAGGCCGAAGAAGTCCCGCAAACGGACAGCGTCGGCGACCGGAACTGGGGCATCGGCCTGGGCCAGATGCTCCAACGCTTCGGGCACAGGAGGTGATACAGGGGCAGGCACGGCCTCACTCGGTGATCAATTGGACTCGACACCCACATGATCACCTGTGATCGTTCTGCGCTACTTCACACCCTCGCCAAGCGACATGACGTCACGTCATGCGCGAACCGGACCAATCCCCGCCACGCAAAGACCCTGCAGCAGGAACCGTCCATCACTCATGCTTGTGATACAGGTGAAAACTGGCTCTCCGGTCGGCTACGCGCTGAGGCTGAGGAATTCGCGGACCGCCCGTGCGTGGACTACGGCCACCTACTCTGCGGCCAGGATCGCTTGCAACAGGCCCGGGAAGCGGGTTTCCAATTCGTCTGCACGCATCTGGCTGAGGATCTTGTTGCCGCGGTAGTGCTGCGTGATGACGCCCGCCTCGCGGAGCACCCGGAAGTGATGGGTCGACGTCGATTTGGTGACCGGCAGGTCGAACGCACCACAAGCTTGCGCTGCGTCCCCTTCGGAAAGCTGACGCACGATGCGTCGGCGCAAGGGGTCGGCGAGCGCGGTGAGGACCGTGTCGAGCAGGACCGCTTCCGTCGCGGGGTGGGGCAGCGTTCGCATGAGCTCAACTCTACCTAGCCTATTCGTGGTACGGCCCCCGTCGTACTACGAAGCGCGTCGTACTACTTTGTCCTCTCGGGTGCTCACAGCCCCTACGACCGCGGGACAAGCGTTGCCCCGCGCCAGTTCCAGGACTTCGAGTACGTCACCTGACAGCCGCCGATATCGATCCGGCCGAACGCGGAAGAATCCCCAAATGAACATCGCCGTCGTCTTATTCCCTCGCCTCACCGCCCTGGACGCAATCGGGCCCTACGAAACGTTGCAGCGACTGCCTGACACCACCGTGACCTTCGTGGGCCATCAACGCGGAGAGGTCCGGACCGAAAACGGATACCTCGGCCTGACCATCGACAAGACCTTCGACGAAGTCGTCGCGCCGGATGCAGTCGTCGTGCCCGGTGGAATCGGCGTTCTCGACCTGCTGGAGGACAAGGTCCTGCTCGACTGGCTGCGGTCCGTCCACGCCACCAGCCGCTTCACCACCTCGGTCTGCACCGGATCCCTGCTCCTGGCGGCCGCAGGACTGCTGCCCGGTCTCGAAGCGACCACGCACTGGGCCTTCATGGCCAAACTGACCGAACTCGGCGCCGTTCCGACCTCCACCCGAGTGGTCGAGCACCCGGAGCACCGGACCATCATGGCAGCCGGCGTCTCCTCCGGGATCGACATGGCTCTGCGCCTGGCAGAGCTGCTCACCGACCAGGTGACAGCGCAGGCCATGCAGCTGATGGTGGAGTACGACCCGCAGCCGCCCTTCGACGCGGGCAGCGTGGAGAAGGCCGGCCCCCTGGTCACGGCCCGAGCCAAGGAACTGTTCCAGGAAAAGGACTGAGCGCGCGGTGTGCGGGCGACCCCGGCGATCTCGCCCGCACACCAGCCTCGCTCACCCGGGACCGGTCAACCCAGGAGAACAATTCCGTTCGGCGACCGGTTTTGTGGGTCTGTCGTTTCGGCTCGATCAGCGCCCGGTCCGCATCGTCCAGGAAGAACCGCTCCAACTCCGCACGGGACGGCGCCCCGTCGTACGCCGCGGCCTGCGCGTCCGCCAGAAACTCGACCGGCACCCCGGACCTCCAGACAGTCAGTGATCAACACGACTGCCGAAGACTCCGCCTCCGCCAAACCCCAGGTCAAAGCTCTCTCAAGCACGACCGGACCGTAGCCAGCACCGGCGCCCGCCCGGCGGCCTTTCCGCGAAGCCCAGCGGCGTCCTCGGTGCATGTGCTAGACGACCAAGATCAATCTGACCGGGATTTCCTGTACGCCAACTACTCACACCCGGCTACGCCGACGCCGCGCAGGAGATCCAGGACCGTACGCCGCATGGGGTCGGTCGTCGCGCTGCTGCACGCGGTCCATGCCCATCAGGCACAGTGAGTGTTCGCCTGTGACCCGCGTTGACGGGAGACCGCAGGCATCACGGAAGTACCCGAGGACCGTGCGGACGACGTCGCTGCCGCGCTCGCGCTGCTCCAGGTCGCCCGCGATGACCTGGAGGGCCTGGAGGGCGCCCTGCTGCTCGCCGCCCGTACGGCCAGTACCCGCACGGGCAAGCCGCTGCTGACGTTCAAGAAGATCGCTGCCGCGCTCGGCGCCGAGTCCGAGCCGGCCGCCCAGGGCCGCTACCGCCGCAAGGTCGGCAACCTCAACGGCGCCGATTCCGGACTCGACGGCACACCGTAGGGGCGGCCTGATCAGACGGACGCACCGGGTGATGAAGCGTCAGCCCGCCCACATGGTGCTGTTCACGTGCACCGTGTCGTGGTGCTCATGATATGTACTGATCTTTCCTCCACTGATCTCGAAGAGGAAGTGATAGTGGTTGCGGTAATCGCGCCTGTTCTTCAGTTTCATTGTCGAGTACGCCTCCACGGCGACCCGAGCACCTTGGATGGTCCACGCGGTCGGCGTTATGACCAGCGGGCCGCCCGTGACCGAGTCGAGCGGCTTGAGCATGGCGCGGAACTGCTCCTTGGTGACGTAACCGTCTCCCGGAGCCCCGCTCATCCACCATTCAACGTCATCAGTGAGACAGTTCAGGAGCTCCTCCAGCGCTTCCGTGTTGTCGGCCGCTCCCCACCGGCCCTTGGCATAGAGGCCCAGAAAGTGTTCGACGATTGCCCTCTTCTGTACGTCGTCCATCACGTGTCTCCGACTTCATGTGGTTGGTGGCGAGTGTGTGCCACCCAGCGTGCATGACCGCGCATGCGCGCACAAATGATGATTGAACACTCCAGGTATGCCTTTTGGGAATACCTCGGCTGTAGGGTGAGGGCTATGGCGGATGTGACTCTCGTTGGGCTGCGGGTAGTGCGCGAAGTCGCTGCGACGGGGTCCTTCAGCGAGGCAGCGGCTTCCCTCGGCTACACGCAATCGGCTGTGTCCCGGCAGGTGAAAGTTGTCGAGTCCGCCGTGGGTGCGGCCCTTTTCGAGAGGAGGGCGCGCGGGGTGGCACCCACGCAGGCCGGTGTGGCGTTCGCACGGCACGCGGCCGACGTGCTGTCAGGCATCGACGCCGCCGTCCGTGAGGTCAGCGCACTGAGTCAACACATCACGGGCTGTGTCACAGTCGGCGCCACCCCGGCTGCGGCTGTAGCGCTGGCTCCCCGTGCCCTCGCGCAGCTGGCGGACGAACACCCCCATGTGACTGTCGGTTTCGTGGGGGATTCAACCCCCAGCCTTTTGCGGCAGCTACGTTCCCACCGTCTGGACATTGCCGTCGTGGGCGTGTGCGCCGGGCCACAGGAGCGTGACCTCGACGGGCTGCGCCAGGAAACGCTCCTGGAAGACGATCTACGCGTCGCCCTACCCCGGCATCACCCATTGGCCACCCGGCACACGGTGAGGGCCGACGAACTGCGCCACGACAGTTGGATCGTCGAAAACGCTACCGGCGACACCCCGTACTACGGCGCCTGGCCCACCCTCGTTCGGCCAACGGTCACCCATCAGGCGCGCGAATGGTCCACGCGCCTGGGAATGGTGGCTGCGGGCCTCGGGGTCTGTCTGCTGCCGGGCATGGCGGTCCCCTCCGCTCCAGCCGGCGTGAGAATCGTCCGGGTCGAGGACCGCCACTGGCAGGGACGCGCAACCCTCGCCGTGACAAACGAACAGCGCTCAGCGGAAGCAGACGCGGCTGTCGCCGCCCTCAGACAACAGGCGTCTGAACTGCGTTGAGCCTATTCCCCAACGGCATTCAGTTCGTTCTGCTCCGTGACCCTCGCCAGGGCCGCCGTCGAGCACGTACCGGTCCTCGGTATAACCGCCGATCAATATCCTCGACTCGAACGGCCAGGGGTGCGAGTGCGGGCAGAGCACCCCTGAAGGGTGTCAATATTCCGATCAGGCTGCTGAGCTGGGCGTTTCCTGCGGATGGTGAGGCAGCCGGGGTGGCATGGTGTGGTACTCGTTGAGCAGTCCGCCAAGTATCTGGCGGCGTCTGACCGTGGCGGCGGGTAGAGGGATGACGTTCGGGTCGTCGTCTGGGGCTCGTAGGTCGAGGCTGCGGTGGGCGCGTCCGGTGTTGTAGTGCTCGGCGTACGTGGTGAGGACGGCACGGAGGTGTCGTTCGCCGGCGATGAGGAGGCGGTCGGTGCATTCGGCTCGGGCTGTGCGTATCCATCGTTCCGCGAACGCGTTCGACCGCGGGCTCTGCGGCGGAGTCGGGATGACGGCTGTGCCGTTGCCGGCGAAGACAGCGTCGAACGCGGCGGTGAACTTGCTGTCCCGGTCACGGATGAGGAACCGGAAGCACCCCGCTCTGTCGCCGAGGTCCATGAGCAGATTGCGGGCAAGTTGGGTGACCCGTGCGCCGGTGGGGCGGGCGGTGACACCCAGGACGTGAACGCGCCGGGTGGCGATCTCCATGACGAAGAAGACATAGAGACGCTTGAGGAAGACGGTCTCTACGTGCATGAGATCGCAAGCGAGCAGCGTGTGGGCCTGTGAACGGAGGAAGGAACGCCAGGTCTGCTGGCTTGCTCGCTGCGGTGCGGGCGGTAGGCCGGAGCGGCGCAGAACGCGCCGGATCGTGGCGGCGGCGACCCGATGACCAAGCCGACGCAACTCACCTTGGATCCTGACATACCCCCAGGTCGGGTTCTCTCTCGCCAGGCGCTGGATGAGCGCAACTGTCTCTTCCGGCAACGGTGGCCGACCGGGCCTGACCGGTGTTTGGCTCCACTTCCACCGCACCAGATGGCGGTGTCAGGTCAGCAGGGTGCCCGGGGTGACCAGTCGATGGCGGCGTAAGGCGGGTGGCAGGTGCCGTGCGAGAGCGGAGAGCACGGCACGATCAGCCCATGAGAGCCGCGGCCGCTGGACCTGCCGACGAAGCACAGCGACCTCATGACGAAGGGCAAGGATCTCGGCGTTGTTCGCGGCGGTCGATCGACTCAGCAAAAGGAAGCAGCCCAGTAGTCGGCAGAAGATCAGGTAGAGCAGTCGCACACCCACGATTACTGATCATGCCCACACCTGAGCGATCACAAAGCCCTAGGTCAGCCACCATACGGCAATAACGGCACCCTTCAGGCTCCAAACCCCACCCCCTTGTGGACCACTTGTACATTTCTGTGTACCATCACTAATGGACTGCTCGTCCATATCTATCGTGCGGAGGTTTGGGCCACGGTGAGCAACACTGGCCGCGTGGCGGTCGTTACCGGCGGATCCGGTGACATCGGTAGGGCGTGCACGGAGCGCGCGCAGATGGACCTGGACACCTTCGACCGCATCCAGCACACCAACGTGCGTGGCACCTTCGTCGTCGACCAGTTCGCCGGCGCCCACGACATCACCCCACTTGCCACCACGCACCACGTCAACTACTTCGAGCGCTGGACGTACGACGGCGACGCTGCGCATGCCGTCTTGCCACTGGAGCGGATATGACTCGGTGCGTTTCTTCTGGAGGGACGAGAAATCCCTGGTCAGCGCCTTGCACCTGCGGCAAGTGCGACAGGGGACGTTGTGTCGACTTCCGAGAACCGACCACGTCCGTGCTGGTCGGCACCGAGGCCCCTCAGGAAGAAACGCACCCATATGGCTCCCGCTGCAGGCCGACGTCCAGTCTGCGGGAGCGGCGAGCATCTGGTTGCCGCATCAGCCCGACGAGAAGTAGATCGGCTTGTTGGCCGTGGCTGCGCGCACCACCGCGGAAACCCCTGAAGAGGCTGCATCCCGCTCACTTGAGTCCCTGGCGCGCAGGCCGTCCCCGGGGCGCCTGCTGCCTGACGTGTTGGGCGCCGTCCAGGTCTTCGACTGGACCAGTCTCGTCCTGGCCGTATGGCTGCCTGGGTCCCGCGCTCTCGGCGGAACTCCCTCTGCCTACTCTTCCACCCCCGTCCACCCGCTGTCGAGGGTCCTGCCGCAGGCTCCACCGGGCCCCTGATCTGGCTTACTCGGAAGCAATGCAACTAAAGGTCACCAAATAGCACAGTAGGGACAATGACAGGAAATAGGGAACAAAGCAGAAGGCCTTCTGCCGACCTGATCGGTTCGAGTACCGGAACGTCCTACACCGCACTCCAGCGCAGGTGGGACGCACAGGTCGACGAAGCAGTCCCTCTGAGGCCCGCAGAGCTCATCGGTGCCGGCGTTTTCCGAGCCAGCATCCGCGGTTCCAGACTTCACGATGCCCTGATCGCGAATATCCGCTACGACTCGGCCAAGGCTAGCGGTGGCTGGGCTGATGCCCATCGGAGCGCAGAGTGAATGCGTGACCGGGGCCCGAGCCGCCCGACCGTCGCACGGTCGAACCGCAGGCTGGGACGGATCGAGGGAGCGAGGAGAGCACGATGACACCCGACATGGCGATATCCGTCGATGAACACATGTACGAGCTGTACGGATGGATCCTGGACCAGGACAGCTTCGACCCGCGAGACGCCGCGAAGGGACTGGGGCTGACGCCGGATCAGGCCATCGCGTCCTTCGAGCGCCTGATCCTGCTCGGGCTGGTGCGGGTGGACCCGCGCAACAGCCTGCGCGCCCGGGCCGTCGACCCCGACGCGGCGGCGCTGGGGCACACCCTGCCCCTACGCGACACCATCCGCTGCGAACAGGAGAAGCTCGACCGGGTGACCGCCGAGTTCAACCGGCTGCGGGACAGGTTCCTGCGCCCCCGCTCCGGCGAGGAGAAGTACGCCACGGTCGTCCCCAACCTCGACGAGGTGCGGGCCGCGCTCACCCGGGCCGCGGCAGAGTGCCGCGAGGAGATGCTGACCATACAGCCGGGCGGAAACCGGGCTCCCGAAGTGCTCGAAGAAGCCCGCCAGCGAGATCACGCCCTGCTCTCCCGCGGTGTGCCGATGCGCACCATCTACCATCACACGGCCCGCTTCAACGGCCCCAGCTTGGACTACATGAGCGATGCCGTCGCCCTCGGCGCCGAATACCGCACGGCGCACGAACTCACCGCGCGTCTCATCATCTTCGACCACTGCAAGCTCGCGTTCATCCCGATGCGGGACAACGAGGACGGGGCGGTCATCATCCACGAACCGTCCATCGTCGCCTATCTGCGCGACGGCTTCGAGGAGGTCTGGACGCGAGCGACTCCCTGCGGCACCCCGTCGAACGACCTCGAACAGATCGCCAAGGAACTGAACCAGACGGTCATCCAGCTGCTGGGGGCGGGACTGAAGGACGAGTCGATCGCCCGTCGGCTTGGCATGTCTCTGCGCACCACACGCCGTCACATCGCCGACATCATGAAACAGCTCGGCGCCGAAAGCCGTTTCCAGGCCGGCGTCCTGGCAGCCCGCCTCTACGGGAACCCGGGCTGACCTGCGGTCGACGAAAACCCGGCGACGACCTACCGGGAACTCCACGAGGCCGCGTGTCTTCGCGCCGGAGCGCTCACCGCCGCCGGGCAGCCGACTGGGACGCGTGCAGCCGGGCGGCGGCTTCGGAGGTGTTCTCCGTCTCGGCGATGGTGACGAAACAGAGCAGCTGCGTGAGGCTGAACTCGGGCCGATCACTCACACGAATCTTCCTTTGTCCCGGGCAGATCTCGCAGCGGACTCGAAGACCGGAGTTTCCGGGTCAGGGTGCCGACCGGGCCCGGCCCTCGGCCAAGGCCGTACGGTCGAGCTTTCCTCCCACCGTGCGCGGCATGGCGGAGAGCAGGGTGTAGGTCGCGGGCCGCATCCACTGTGGCAGCAGCCGCTCGGCCCGCTCGCGGACCTGCCCGGCCGTGCCGGTGGCCGTCATCCGCAGATAGGCGTCGAGAAGGGAACCGTCGCCCCGGCGGCGCCGGACCACCGCGCACTCCAGGACCTCGGGGTGCTCCGCCAGTGCTGCTTCGATCTCGCCCAGCTCCACCCGGTAGCCCCGGATCTTCACCTGCAGGTCCGCGCGGCCCTGGAACTCCAGCCGGCCGTCGGACGTCCAGCGCGCCCGGTCACCGGTCCGGTACATCCGCGAGCCGTCGCCGGCCCACGGGTCGGGCAGGAAGTTCTCCGCGGTGAGGTCCGGCCGGCCGAGATAGCCTCGGGCGACTTGCGGGCCGCAGATGTAGATCTCCCCTGTGGAGCCGACCGGGACGTGCCGGAGCCAGTCGTCCAGCACCCGGAGCGTCTGACCGGGCAGCGTGCCGCCGAGGTGCGGGGCCTCCTCGCCCCGGACGAACGCCGCGGTGGTGTCGACGGTCGTCTCCGTGGTCCCGTAGACGTTCACGGCGTCGAGCCGGCCCGCCAGCGCGCCGATACGCCGTTGCAGCGTCGGGGAGAGGGTTTCGCCGCCCACCCACAGCCGCAGCCCGCTGTCGTCGCCGAGCAGGGAGCCGAGATGCGGGAGGACGTACTCCAGGTGGGAGGGCGTGATGTCGAAGTCCGTCAGCCGCTCCTCGAGGAGCGCCCGGGCGAGGCCCTTCGGGTCAAGTCGTACCGTGTCGTCGAACAGCACGAGGGTGTCGCCCCGGCAGACCCGGATCCACTGCTGCACCGAGGCGTCGAAGGACGGGCTCGCGTTCCAGCCCACGCGGCCGGCGCCCGCGCGGATCGCCCCCGACTCCTCCAGCCCGGCCAGCAGCCCGGCCAGGGACCGATGGCTGACCTGCACGCCCTTGGGGCGGCCCGTGGACCCCGAGGTGTAGATGACGTAGGCGCAGCTGTCCGGGTGGGCAGGGGCGCCGGGCCCGGCCCACTCGTTCTCGTCCGTGGCGTCGTATGCGCAGTCGTACGCGTCCTCGTGCAGCCCGAGGACGTCGACGTCCCCGCCGCAGACCTCGCCGGGCAGGAGGTCGTCCCTGGTCACCAGCATCCTCGTGCCGCTGTCGCCGACCATGTACGCCAGCCGGTCCGCCGGGTAGGTGGGGTCCAGGGGCAGGTAGGCCGCACCGGTGCGCAGGATGCCGAGGACGGCCGCGACGAGGTCCGCCGAGCGGGGCAGGCAGACGGCGACCACCGTCTCCGGCCCCGCTCCGCGCGCGGCGAGCCGCCGGGCGACGGAGCGTGCCCGGAGGGCGAGTTCCGCGAAGGACAGGACGGTCTTCCCCTCCACGACCGCCACCGCGTCGGGCTGCTCCTCGACGACCTCGGCGAAGCGGTCCAGGACGTGGGCCGGAGGCCGCGTCGGCGCCGCTCCCACGCCTCGACGGGCCGCCTCCGCCTCGTCCCGCTCCTCCTGCACGGGCAGCCGGTGCAGCGGGACGTCGGGCTGCATCGACGCTGAGCGCAGGAGCAGGCTGAAGCGCCTGGTCAGCGCCTCGACGGTCGACCGCTCGAAGAGGTCGGCGCAGTAGTGCACACGGAAGGCGCAGCCGCCGTCGCCGCGCCGGGTGTAGTCGAGGGCGAGGTCCTGGCCGAGCGTGTCGACGTGCGCCGCCGACGGGCCGTCACCGCTTCGTCGCGCGGGCTCGTTCCGGGTGAACGTCACCTGTGCCGGGCCCTCGGGCGCGGTGGTCCCGGACGCCGCCGCGGCCGGGGCGAGGGCGGCGTGCGGCAGGGTTTCCGTCAGCAGTCCCCTGAAGGACGCAGTGGGAGACACCTGGGCCGTCAGGGACAGCAGGGGTGTCGGGGAGGCGCACGGGTCCGCCGGGGACACCTGGAGGACGAAGTCCGACTGGCCCGACCAGCGGGCCAGTTCCGCTTCGAAGCCCGTCAGGAGGACCACATGGAGGCAGGTCCCGGACGCGGTCGCCAGCGCTTCGAGGGCGGCGACGTCCGCGGGCGGCAGCTCGAACGCCAGCGACCGCCGCGCGGCGGAGCGGGTCGCCGGGCGGGGCCGGTCGGCGGGCAGGGCCAGGGCGCCGGGGCCGTACGGTCGTTGCTCGGTCATCCGGCGTCTCCGCGGTCGCCGCGAGACCCGTGCCCGGCCCGCGGAACGGTGGTGAGGGTGTCCCCGAGCAGCGCCTCGTACCGCAGCCCGCCCAGCCAGTCGGCGGTTACGTCGGCGTAGTCGCCGGCGCATCCCTCGTCGAGCTCCGTCCAGAGCCCCGCCAGCCGCCGCCGTGCCGAGGCGCAGTACACCTGGGCCAGCTCCCGCGCGCCGGACGACCCGTCGTCAGCCTCGGTGGCCGCGCGGGCGAGGACGGCGCCCATGGTGAGCAGTTCGTTGGCGACCCGGTTCAGGGTCAGCACCGTGTGCTGGCGTTCGAACAGCTCCGTACGCTCCTGGTGGCGTCCGGTCAGCTCCCGGCAGGTCGCGGCCAGCCGGGCCGCCTGCTCGGTGACGTACCGGGCGTGCTCGGCGCAGGGGCCGGTGAGCGCCCGCACGACGCGCTGGGTGGCGTCGCCGCCGTCCCCGGCCGCTGTCCTGCGGTAGTGCCCGTCGTAGTAGCAGTCGGTGAGGCGGATCTGTCCGGCCAGGAAGTCCACCAGGTAGTCGACGCCGCCGGAGATGCGCAGCCCCCGGGCGTCCCGGTGGAAGCGCTCGACGGGGAGGGGCTCGGCACCCCGGCGGGCCTTGCTCGCGGCGGTCTCGTATCCCTCGCCGCCCAGCAGCCCCATGGTGCGTTCGAGGATCCGCCAGCAGGTCTCGGAGGCGACGTTCTTCAGCGCCGCGTGCTCGTGCAGGCGGTCCGCTCCGCGGCCCAGCATGGTCCAGCGGACCAGGCTCTCGATGGCGTACGTGTCCGCCACGCAGAGGGCGATGATGCGCTGGACCTCCGGGAAGGAGCCCAGCTCGCGGCCGTCGATGGTCCTGCGGCTGGTGAACCGCCGTGACCACTGGAGGCAGAGTCGGGCGATGGCCAGGGACGGAGGGACGACGCTCAGGGTGCGGGCCAGATAGATGAACTCCTTCATCTCCCGGGCGAGGCGGTCGAGTTCCGTACCGCCCAGCATGCGCGAGCCGGGCACCTTGACGTCGGTCAGCTTCAGGTTGGCGATGGGGGCACCGTTCATGCCCATGAAGTCCTGGCGTTCGACAACGTCGAGGCCGGGCGTCGTGGCGTCGACGAAGAACGACGCGCCGTGCACCGCGCCTTCGTCGTCGACCACGGTGGCGGTGACGTCGAGGAGGTCGGCGACCGCGCCGTTGCCGATGAACACCTTCTCGCCGTTCAGCAGGTATGCGCTGCCGCCGTCCACCGGGGTCGCGGTGGTCGTCTGGCGGCGGTTGCCCGCTCCGGCGGGCTCGGTGTCGGCCCTGCCGGAGAAGTTGCCCGCCGCGACGTGCGCGCGGATCGTCTCGCGCAGCGCACCGTCGTCGAGCATGTTCAGATAGGCACCCGCGCCGAAGCCGTTGCCGATGCCCATCATGTTCGCGACGGGCATCGACCAGCTCGCCGCGGCCTCGATGAGCCGGAAGGCGTTGAACGCGGACAGCCCCCGGCCGCCGTCCTGCGGATCGGCCGTCAGCCGCAGGCAGCCCCGCGTGCGCAGCTCCTCGATCACGTCCTCGGGCAGGTCGCGGGAGGCGTCCACCTCGGTGGGGTCGACCTTCTCGCACAGGAACCGGGTGAAGTCCGCCACGGCATCGTCGCCCGTGCGCCGGTCGTCGTCGTCCTGGTGCGGGAAAGGGACGAGCAGGTCCCAGCGCAGCGCGCCGAGGTAGAGCTCATTGGACAGGCTCGGTCCCGGCTCCGAGGTGGCGGACCGTGTCGAGGATGATGCCGAGGAGTTCCTCACTCTGTTCCCTCAAGTAGAAGTGGTCACCGGGCAGCACATGGGTGCGCGGCGGGCAGGTGCTGTACTGCGTCCAGGGCGGGAGAAGCCCGGTCTCCGGGTCCTCGGCACCGCCCAGGGCGATGACGGGGAGGTCCAGGGGGAGCCCCGGTGTGTGGTGGTAGGTGTCGAGGACGCGGGCGTCTCCGCGCAAGGACCGCAGCACCATGTCCCGCAACTCGGGGTCCTCGCGCACGACGGCGGGCAGGGGTCCAGCGGCCTCGACCGTGCGCAGGAACAGCTCGTCGTCCAGGTGGTGGGTGGGCGGCTCGTGGGGCTGGAGGTGGGGGGCACCCATGGCGGACACGAACAGCGCCACCGGCTGCGTGCGCCCGCGCTCCCGCAGCGCCTTTGTCGCCTCGTACGCGGTGAGGGCGCCCAGGCTGTGTCCGAAGAACGCGAACGGCGCGTCGAACTCGGCCTCGGACACCAGCGCGTCGACCAGTTCGTCCATCGCGGTGTGGGGCGCCTCGTCGGGGCGGCTGCCCCGGCCCGGCGCCTGCACGCCGATCACCTCGACGCCGGGCAGCTGGCCGGTCCACCTCATGTACTCGCCGGCGGAGGCGCCGCTGTGCGGAAAGCAGTACAGCCGCAGACCGGCAGCGGCCTGCTGCTTGCGGCGCAGCAACCAGGGGGATGTCCGGCGGTGCATCGGAACTCCGTTCACGCTTGCCGCCCTTCGGGCTTGAGGTGCGGCAACAGCCGGGCGACGCTCGGCGCGAGGAGGATCGTGCGCACGGTGACCTTCACGCCGAACTCCCGGTCGATCAGCGAAGCCAGCCTGACCGCGATCAGCGAGTCGCCGCCGGCCTCGAAGAAGTTGTCGTCGGCGTCGATCTGGGACAGCCCCAGGATGTCGCAGAATGCCTTCGCCAGCCGTTCGGCCAGGTCGCCGTCGTGGGTGGGCGTCGTCGCCCCGGTCACCGGGGCGACGTTGTGGCGGGGTGTCTCGGCCTCGGCCCGAGTCGGCCGGGCCCGGGGGGCTCCGGCCTCAGGGGTCCGCGTGGGCTGCTCGGCCGGGGTGGGGGCGTAGCGCCGTCGTTGGAAGGGGTAGGTCGGCAGCACCGCGCCACGCCGGTCGGCCTGGTGCAGCAGGTCCCAGGTGAGGGGCAGGCCATGGGACCAGAGGCCGCCGGCGGCGTCCAGCACCGCGGCGCGCGCGGAGGTCCCCTCGGCGGCGTGCGGCAGGCTCGACAGCACGCCGTGGCCGTCCGACAGGGCCCGGTGACGGCGGGCCAGGGTGGACAGGGTGTGTCCCGGTCCCACCTCGAGGAGGACCCCGCTGCCGCCGTCGAGCGCCGTGGCAAGCGCGTCGTCGAACCGGACGGTGTGCCGCAGATGCGCGGTCCAGTACCGGGGATCACGCGCCTCGTCCGCCGTCACCGGCCGGCCGTGGGTGTCCGAGATCCAGGGGATGACGGGTGCCTTCAGCTCTACGGTTCCCAGGGTGTCGGCGAACTCGTCGAGCACGGCGTCGACCAGGTGGGAGTGTGCCGCGCTGGAGATGTGCAGCCGGCGGGAGTCGACGTCCTGTTCGGTGAGGAGCCCCTGGAACCGCGCGGTCGCCTCGACGGGGCCGGACACCACGCACTGCGTGGCGCCGTTGACGGCCGCGAGCGACAGTTCGTCGGTCAGCAGCGGGCCGAGTTCGGCCGGGGAGAGGGAGACCGCCAGCATGGCTCCGGCGGGCAGGGCGCCGAGCAGCCTGCCGCGCTCGACGACCAGGGTGAGCGCGTCCGCCACCGAGAGGACTCCTGCGGTGCACGCGGCGGCGTAGGCCCCCAGGCTGTGGCCGAGGACGCTCGTCGCAACCATCCCGAGGGACTGCCACAGCCCGGCCAGGGCGTGTTGCAGGGTGAACAGCACCGGCTGGGCCACCTGCATCGGGACCAGGCTCTCGCGCGCGGCCGCGAACTCCTCGGGCCGGTCCGGGTCGGCGAGCAGCGCGGCGCGTACGGCCGCTCCGAGGTCCGCGCCGAGGAGGTCCACGCAGACGTCGACGCGTGTCCGGAAGGCCGGGGACCACGCGTACAACTCCCTTGCCATGCCCGGGTGCTGGCCGCCCTGACCGGGGAAGAGGAAGGTGAGCCGGGTGGCGTCGAAGCGGTGCCGGGTCCGGCCGGCCTCCGTGCGCAGCAGCCGGGATGCGGCCGTGTGGTCCGCGGTGACCACGTGCAGCCGGTGGGGGTGTCCGCGCCTGCGGGTCTGCAGGGTCCGGGCCACGTCGGCGAGCGGGGTCTGCGGGTGCTTCGCCAGATGGTCGGCCAGCTGTACGGCGGACTCGGCCAGCCCCTCCCGGGTCGGCGCGGACAGGGGCAGCAGCTGCGGGCCCGGGTCGGCGGCCGGCTGTCGCGGCGGGGCGGGCGAGGGGGCCTGCTCCAGGACGACGTGGGCGTTGGTCCCGCCGATGCCGAGCGAGTTGACGCCCGCCCGTCGGGGGCCGTCCGTGTCGGGCCACGAGGTCAGCTCGGCGTTCACCACGAAGGGGCTGGAGTCGAGGTCGATCTCCTTGCCGGGCGCCTCGAAGTGCAAGGTGGGCGGGATCCGGCCGTGCTCCACGGCGAGCGCCGCCTTGATCAGGCCGATGACGCCGGAGGCCGTGTCGGTGTGCCCGATGTTGGACTTCACGGACCCGATCCGGCAGTAACCGACGCGGTCGGTGTCGGCCCTGAACGCCTTGGTGAGGGCACTGATCTCGATCGGGTCGCCCATGGACGTACCGGTGCCGTGGGCCTCCACGTAGCCCACCGTGCCCATGTCGATGCCCGCGACCGCGTAGGCCGTGCGGATGGCGGTGCTCTGGCCGGTCACGCCGGGGGCGGTGAACCCGACCTTGTCGACACCGTCGTTGTTGACGGCCGAGCCGAGGATGACCGCGTGGATGTGGTCGCCGTCGGCGCGCGCGTCGGAGAGCCGTTTCAGTACGACGACGCCCGCGCCGTCCGCGCCCACGGTGCCCTGGGCCGAGGCGTCGAAGGGGCGGCAGTGGCCGTCCGGGGAGAAGATGCTTCCCTCGGGCGGGACCACCACCGGGTGGGGTGTGCGGATGCTGACGCCGCCGGCCAGCGCGAGGCCGCACTCACCGGTGACCAGCGCCTGCACGGCGAGGTGCACGGCGACGAGGGAGGTCGAGCAGGCGGTCTGCACGGTGATGGCGGGTCCGGTCAGGCCGAGCTTGTAGGCGGCCCGGGTGGTCAGGAAGTCGACTCCCGTGGCGAGTTGGAGATGCCAGTCGGGCACCACGCCCTGTACGGAGGGGTCCGCCCGTAGCTGGTCCACGTACGAGGAGGCGCCAGAGCCCGCGTACACCCCGATCGGGTCGCGGTACGTGGCCGGGACGCAGCCGGCCCGCTCCAGGGCCTCGGCACAGCATTCGAGGAAGATGCGCTGCTGCGGGTCCAGCAGCAGCGCTTCGGCCGGGGAGTAGCCGAAGTACGCGCTGTCGAACCACTCGGCGTCGGGGACGATGCCGTAGGCGGGCACGGCCCGGCCGTCCGCGGCTTCGGGGAAGCGGGTGATCAACTCGTCGCCGGCCAGGAGATGTTCCCAGAAGTCGCCGGTGTCCGCCGTGCCGGGGTACCGCCCCGCCATGCTGATGATCGCGACCGCGGCGCTGTCTTCGCCGAGAGGGTGCGTGTCGCTCATGATTGCCTTTCGTCAGGTGCGGGCAGGGCCGCCGGATGCGGGGCGGTCAGCCTGTCGCCCGGTCGGTCGCCTGCCTCAGGCCCCGGGGGCGCATGTCGGTCCAGACGCGGTCGATGTACTCCAGGCAGTCCGCCCGGGAACCGCGCATCGGCTCGGCGGACCAGCCCCCCGGCAGAGAGAGCTCTGCGGGCCAGATCGAGTACTGGTCCTCGTGGTTGCGTACGACGACGAAGTCCTCGCAGCTCTCGAAAAGCATGGCTCTTCTTCTCCTGACTCGTCTGGCCTGTGGTGGTGTGCCTGAGTCGGCAGGCGCTCAGTGCCCAGGGCTCCGCCGCGGGGCCGCGATGCGCCGTCGGCCGTCTGCAGCGCCGTCGTGGCTGGTCGCGCAGTTCCCCGCGCCCCTTCAGGGCGCTGCCGTGCCGCAGCGGACTTCGCCGAACCCTCAGCGGGCCGCGCGGCGCCGTTGCAGGGAGCGGGCGCGTTCCGCGCGCAGCCGTGCCGTTCGCAGGCCGGAGGCGGTGTCGGGGGCGGGATCGGTGGACGGCTGGTCGGTGTCGCCCGACAGATGGGCCGCCAGGGCGGCGATGGTCGGGTGCTCGTAGAACGCCACCATCGAAAGCTCCCGGTCCAGCTGGCGTTCCAGGCGGGCGTGGATGCGGGCGAGGGCCAGGGACTGTCCGCCGACGTCGAAGAAGTTGTCGTGGACGGTGATGTGCTCGTTGTGGAGCACCTCCCGCCACAGGTCGGTGAGCAGGTTCTCCAGGTCCGAGCACAACGGCGCCCGGGCCTTCGCCGGAACCTCCGCACCCGCCGGGGCCGCCCCGGCGGGTGCGGGCGGTGCGGTGGTGCCGGGGCGGGCAGGCCGGTCGGGAAGCACCGTCGCGAGGTCGTCGCCGGGGGCTTCGAGGACCGCCGCGAGCAACTCGCGGTAACGGCTGACGAGTTGCCGGGCGGACTCGTCGTCGAGGATCTGGGTGTGGTAGGTGAGGGACAGCGTGTGCTCGCCGCCGTCGGCCCCCGGCGAGACCGCCATGCCCAGGTCGAACTTGGAGGCCGCCGGCGCCAGGGTGAGCGGCTCCGCCGTCAGCCCGGGGAGCGCGGGAAGTGCCAGGGGCGTCGCCGGGGCGGCGAACACGGCCTGGACCAGCGGTGTGCGGCCCGCCACTCGGCGCGGCCGGACCGCCTCGACGATCATCTCCAGGGGCACCTGGTCATGGCTGAAGGTGTCCCACGCGGACTCCCGGACGTGGGTGACGAGTTCGGTGAACGTACGGGCCTGGTCGAGGTCCACCCGGATGGGCAGGGTGTTGACGAAGAGGCCGATCAGGTCGTGCAGTTCGGGCCGCGGGCGCCCGGCGACCTGGGTCCCGACCAGCAGACTCCGCATCCCGGTGTGGCGGGCGAGCAGCAGCGCGTAGGCCGAGAGCAGCACGGTGAAGGGGGTGGTCGAGGTGGCCCGGGCGAGCTCCGCGACCGCGTCCGCGGTCGCCTGCGGCAGCGCGGACACCACCTGGGCGCCCTGTGCGGACGCAGGGTCCGTGCCGCCTTGACGCTCCGGCAGGTCGAGCGAGGTGGGCACGCCGTCGAGGTGGCCGCGCCACCAAGCGAGTTGGCGCTCCAGATACGCGCCGGAAAGCCGCCGCCGCTGCCAGACGGCGTAGTCGGCGTATTGCACGGCGGGCTCGGGCAGCGCGCCGGGCTCCCCCGCCGGCGTGTAGTGGTGCTCCAACTCCCGGTAGAGCACCTCGACCGACCAGCCGTCGCAGACGGCGTGGTGGAACGATAGGCACAGCAGATGTTCCACCGGGTCGACGCGCACCAGCCTCAGGCGCAGCAGCGGGCCCTGCTCCAGATCGAATGGAATTCTCGCCCATTCGGCCAGCATGGAATGTGCCGCGGAATGGCGACTTTCGACGGGAAGCGACGTCAGTTCGACAAAATCCAGTGGAACTTCCAGGTCCTCGACAATACGCTGCCGAGGGGTTCCGTCGGGAAGAGTGAAGAACACCGTGCGGAGCCCTTCGTGACGTGCCACGATGCACTGCAGGGCACGATGCAGCTCGTCCTTCGCGAGCTCTCCGCGCAGTCGGAGCGCCACGTCGAAATTATAGGTCGAGCTGCCCGGATGGAGCCGGTCGAGGAACCAGAGCTGCTGTTGCGCGAACGACAACTCGGCAGGTGACGATCTGTCGAAGACAGGTATGGCGTGGCGACCGCCTCGCCGAACACCCGCACGCGCTTCCGGCACGATGCCTCCCCTTTCCATGCATTTTCCAAAAGCATCTTGCTTACGGCCGCCCGGCGTCAAGGAATGCGATATAAATCGTCCATCAATCTTTTCTCTACAGAAACTGAAGCTGTCGCCGCTATCTTGCACCTGTGACATACACCTCGGAACAAGACTCTGCCCTCGATGCCCCGATTCCCCAAGTGCTGCACACCATCTGGGCCGAAGCACTGGGCCTGGAGGAGATCGGGTTCGACGACGACTTTCTCCAGCTGGGGGGCCATTCGCTACTGGCCATGCGGATAGCGGCCGAGGTCGGCGAGGCGTTCGACATCGATCTGCCGATGGCCGCGCTCTTCCGGCACCCCACACTCTCCGCGTTCACGGTGGCCGTGGAGGCCGAGATCCGTGAGCAGGACCCGTCGGCGAACTCCGACGAACAGCAGGGGTGACACGGTGGCCGCCACGCGCACCGAGCCGATGGTGATCCATCAGGCCTTCGAGGAACAGGTGAAGAGGAGCCCCGCCGCCACGGCGCTCGCCACCGCCGACACGAAGATCGGCTACGCCGAGGCCAACGCACGGGCTAACCGCATGGCTCACCACCTGCGCAGCCTCGGCCTGGGCGGCGAACAACCCGTCGCCCTGCTGCTGGAGCCGTCCGCCGACTACGTGATCGCCGTACTGGCCGTGCTGAAGGCCGGCGGCTGCTACGTACCCCTCGACAGCGGATATCCGGCCGCCCGGCTGACGGCGATCCTCGACGACACGCAGGCCACGGTGGTCATCACCCGCCTCGAACTGCTCCCGCGGCTGGCTGGCCACGAGGTCCGTACCGTCCTGCTCGATGACGAGCCGGGGCTGTTCGCGGACTCGGACGACAGCAACCCGGATCTGCCCGTCGGCCCCGACGACCTGGCGTACGTGGTGCACACCTCCGGGTCGAGCGGGCGCCCCAAAGGAGTCATGGTCAGCCACCGAGGGGTGGTGCGGCTCGTGCGGGACCCGGGGTGGGTCCGGCTGGGCCCGGAAGAGGTCGTCCCGCTGCTGACGTCGATCTGCTTCGACGTCTCGATGTTCGAGATCTGGGGGGCGCTACTCAACGGCGGTCGCCTCGTCGTGGAGCCCGGCGCGACGACCTCACTGCGAGCCCTTCGCAGGATCGTCCGCGACCACGGCGTCACCACCATGTGGCTCACCGCCGGGCTCTTCCACATGGTGGTCGACGAGGACGTCGAAGCACTGCAGGGAGTGAGGCAACTCCTCGCCGGGGGCGAGGCCCCCTCGGCGGTGCATGTACGCAGGGCACTGACCGCCCATCCCGGCATGCGCTTCATCAACGGCTACGGCCCCACCGAGGCGACCATCTTCGCGGCCACACACCCGGTCGGCTCGCCCGCGGAGGCCGGCAGATCGGTCCCCATCGGCACGGCCGTGGACGGCACCGACCTCCGCATCCTCGACGACCGCCTGGAGACCGTTGCCGACGGCGAGCCCGGACAGCTGTTCATCGGCGGCGCCGGACTGGCCCGCGGCTACCTGCACCGCCCCGCCCTAACCGCCGAGCGGTTCGTCCCCGACCCCCACTCAGACGGCAGCGGGGGCAGGCTGTACGCGACCGGGGACCTCTGTGTGAGGCGGCCCGACGGGGCGATCGAGTACCTCGACCGGATCGACCGCCAGGTCAAGGTGCGGGGCTTCCGGGTCGAACTGGGCGAGATCGAGGCCACGGTCAGATGCCATCCGGCCGTCCGGGACGTGGCGGTGGCCGCGCACGGCGACAGCCCGGAGAGCCGTCTGCTCGTCGCCTATCCGGTGCTCGACCCCGTGATCGCCCCCGACCCGGACACGGCCCTGGCCGAAGTGCGCTCCTGGCTGCGGGACCAACTCCCCGGACACATGGTCCCCGACGTCTGGCGGGTGCTGCCGAGGCTGCCCCTGACCTCGAACGGCAAGGTCGACCGCAAGGGCCTGCCGACCCCGTTCTGATTCCGGAATCAAGCCCCTCACCTTGCTGTCGTGCAGCTTGATGAACGGCGCTACTCACCGGTAACAGCCCGCGCCCCAGGGAGGGTGGTTGTTGAACAGGCAAGATCCACCTTCCCCCTGAGGTGTCCCGTGAGTTCCTATCGTCGCCCCGTTTCCCCCACTGCCGCTGACGCACTCCGCTCCATCGGCGCCGGCCAGAAGGACAGCGGCTGGGGCGTCTGAGTGGCCGAATTCCCTCCCCCACGCCGAAAAGGAGCGACTCTGTGTTCAATCTTTCCACCTCCCAGGAAATCGTCTGGCTGCACGAGCAGATGCTTCCCGGCAGCCGCAGTTACAACTTCACCGCGGTGCTGGATCTGCGGGGCACACTCGATGTGACGGCCCTCGAAGCCTCCCTGGCCCAGGTCATGGCCCACCACCCCGGACTGCGCCTGGAGTTGGTCAACAGGGTCGGTGAACTGCCTGCCCAGCGCGTCCGCGAGGACGCCGAACCGCGCCTGCGCAGCACAGACCTGTCCGCCGAACCCGACCCGGAGGCCGCCTTCCTGAGCCTGCTGGCCCAGGAGGCCGAGGAGCCGCTGGAGACCGACCGCGCGCCGATGCTCCGATGGCATCTGGTGAAACAAGAAGCGACTTTTCACCGCCTTATCCAGGTCGAACACCATCTGACGCACGACGGCCGGTCGTTCGCGATTCTGCTGCACGACGTATTCACCGCCTATCAAGCCCATGTTCACGGACAGACACCCGAATTGCTCCCCACTCGCTCATACGAGGAGTTCGTTCACGCGGCGTCCGCCGACAGGTCGGACGACGGTAGGCGGAGCCTGGCCTATTGGCAGGAGGAACTCCGCGGCATCCCCCTGAGCACCGCCCTGCCCGGCCTTGTCACAACCGGCGCGGAGCGACGACACCACGGTCGGCAGTTCCGACAGCGAATACCGGCCGAACTGGCCGAACTCTTGCGGGAGCGCGCTCTCAAGAGCGGCCACACCCCGTTCAGTACGCTGCTCACCCTCTTCGGCGAGCTGCTGCGCCGACACAGCGGACAGCGCGAGCTGGTCATAGGCACGGCCGTCGGCAATCGGCCGCCCGGGTCGGAGCGGTCCATCGGCATGTTCGTGAACACGCTACCGCTGCGGGTGAGCCTGCGACCGGACGCGACCGGGACGACGGCCGTCGACGACGTCACCGACTCCCTGCTGCGGGCGCTCCCGCACCAGGACGTGCCCGTCCAGGAACTCACCCGAACGCTCGGACTGCACACCAGCGGCGCGGACAATCCGCTGTTCAACGTCATGTTCAGCGCGCACGACGCGGCGCTGCCGGAGCTCGACACCCCCGGCCTGGACGTCTCCCTCTTCGAGGGGTTCAACACCGGCACCACCCGCTTCGACCTCGACGTGGTGCTCCTTCCCGACGACCGCAGGGCGGTCGGCCCCCGCAGCGGCCCCGGCGGGATGATCCTGATCTGGGACCACGACGCCGACCTGTTCACCCCCGCCGCCGCCGATCTGCTCGCGGAGCGGTTCCTGGAACTCCTCCGCGCCTATCTGGCCGCCCCCGACACGGCGTTGTCCGCCCTCGCGGTACCGCAGCCGGACACACCGGCCGCCCTCACCGACGGCCCGGCCGCCCCGCAGGCGCTCGACCCGCTCGGCGCGCACGATCCCTCCTCCCCCGCACTGATCACCGGTAACGGCCGACTGACCTACGGCGAGCTCGACCGCCGGGTGTCGGACCTCGTCGAGCGGATGCGCGACGCCGGGGTCGTCACCGGGCAGCCCGTGGCCGGCCTGCTGCCGCGGGGCGTCGACAGCGTCGTCGCCCTGCTGGCCTGTCTGCGGTCCGGCGCGGTGTACGCGCCGCTCTCGCCCCGGGATCCGGCCGCCCGGCTCGGCACGCTTCTGGAACGGCTGCGGCCCGCCCTGGTGCTCGCCACCCGGGAGAGTTCCCTCGCCCTGCCGGTCGACTGTGCCCCCGCACTGCTGGACGGGCCCGCCTTCCCCCCGGCCGAGCCCGCCGCTCCGCTGAAGGACGCCGCCTACGTCATCCACACCTCCGGCTCGACCGGAGTGCCCAAGGGTGTCGTGGTCGGCCGGACGGCACTGGCCCACTACGTCGGCGCGATCGGCCGGCGCTACGCACTGACCGCTCAGGACAAGGTGCTGCTGTTCGCGCAGCCCTCCTTCGACGTCGCGCTCGAAGAAGTGCTGCCCGCCCTGACCGCCGGCAGCGCCCTGGTCCTTCCCCAGCGCGAGATACCCACCGCGTCCGAACTCGCCGCGGTCCTCGCCCTGCGCTCGGTCACCGTGGCCAACCTGCCCACCAACTACTTCCTCGCCTCCCAGGAAGCCCTGCGCGAGACCCTGCGCGACGGTCGCTGGGCGCCCCGCCTGATCGTGCTGGGCGGGGAGCGGCTGCCTGCCCGCACCCTGCGGGGCCTGAAGGCCGACACCGGGGCCGTGGTGCTCAACGCCTACGGCGTCACCGAGGCCACCGTCTCCTCCGCCGTGCACGAGATCCACGACGAGGACCTGACCGGCGCGGGCGACATCCCGCTCGGCGTCGAACTGCCCGGCGTACAGGTGCACGTACTGGACGACGCGCGGCAGCCGCTGCCACCGGGCGCCGTCGGTGAACTCGCCGTCGCCGGAGTCGCGTTGGCCGACGGATACCTCGGCCGGGACGACCTGACCGAGGCCCGGTTCGTCAGTCCGCCCGCGCTCGGCGGGCAGCGGGTCTACCTCACCGGCGACCGGGGCTACCGGGACGTCGAGGGCCGGCTGTTCTTCCTCGGCCGCCAGGACAACCAGATCAAGCTGCGCGGACACCGGATCGAACTGGAGGAGATCGAGGCGGCTGCATCCGCCGAACTCGGCGGCCGCCCCTGCTCGGTCGTCCTCGATCAGGACGGTGACAACGGCCCGCGGCTGATCGGTTTCGCACAAGGCGCCGAACAGCTCGACCAGAGCGCGCTGACGGCCGCGCTGACCCGGACCCTGCCGAGCGCGCTGCTGCCCAGCCGGTGGTTCGGCCTGGTGGAGATCCCCACCATGGCCGGCGGCAAGCCGGACCGCGCCGCGCTCACCCGGATCGCAAAGGAACTCGGCGCGGCCGAGACGGAGCCCTCGCACAGTGCCGGCGACTTCATCGACGTCGGACAGGCCCTGCTGGCCCGGGCCTGGCGAGAGGTCCTCGGCCACGACCGGTTCGCCGCCGACTCGCACTTCTTCGAGGTCGGCGGCCACTCCCTGCTGGCCGCACAGCTCGCCGCCTGGCTGGAACCGCATCTGGGCAGCCGGCCCCAGCTGCGCACCTTCTTCCAGCACCCCGTACTGGCGGACCAGGCCGGCGTCCTGGCCCTCTCCTCGGGCGCCGAGGCGGGCCGGCGATGAGCATCACAGCGAGCGGCGCCGCCCCCTCCAGCATCCTCGAAGGCGGCCACGCCGACCTGGTGGACTCCTTCGAGTCCTTCATCCGGCGCGAACTGGTGCCCCTGGCAGCCGACATGCCGGAGACCGACGCGCTGCCCCCCGCCGACCTGCGGTCCTACGTACGCAAGCGCTCCGCCGCACTCGGCTTCTACGCCGGTGAGTACCCGGAGGAACTGGGCGGCTCCGACATGCCGTTGACGGCGGTGGTCCTGCTGCACCACGCGGCCGGCCGCAGCGGCTGTGCGCTGGCGCCGTACGCGCTGGGCGGCTCCGACGGCCCGAGCCCCCTCCTGCGCAACGGCACGCAGGAGCAGATCGAGCGTTATCTGGTGCCGCTGGTGCGGGGCGAGATGACGCGCTGCCTCGCGCTGACCGAACCGCACGCCGGGTCGGACGCCTTCCGGCTGACCACCACGGCGGTCCGGGACCCGGACGGCTGGGTGCTGAACGGCAGGAAGACCTTCGTCAGCAACGCCGACCGGGCCGACATCTCGCTGATCGTCACCGCCACGGACCTCGGGGACGACCGGCCTACGGGCTCCACCGCGTTCGTCGTCCCCATGGAACAGCCCGGGCTGCGGATCGGCCAGCGGTACGAGGGCATGTCGGGCGAGCCCATGTTCGAGCTGTTGCTGGACGACGTCCGGCTCCCCCCGGACGCCGTCATCGGTGGAGACCGGGGTGTCGGGGCGGCCACGGCCCTCGCGATCGACAGTCTGTCCCGCGGCCGGCTGATCGTCGCCGCCATGTGCAACGGCATCGCCGAGCACGCCGTGCGGCTGGGCCTGGAGTACGCCCGCAGCCGTACGGCGTTCGGTGAGCCGATCGGCACCTACCAGCACATCCAGGAACACCTGGTCAGCAGTCATGCCGAGGTCGAGAGTTCGAAACTGCTCACCCTCGCCTCGGCCCAGCTGCTCGACCTGGGCAGGGAGGCGCCGGAGAACGCGGCTCTGGCCAAACTGACCGCGTCCGAGACAGCCGTCCGGGCGGTGGACCGTGCGCTGCAGATCCACGGGGCCACGGGATGGGTGCGCGGCCATCCGCTGGAGTTCCTGTACCGCCACGTCCGCATGATGACGATCATCGAAGGGACCTCGGAGGTCCAGAAGGTGATCGTCGCCAAGGCCATGGGCCTGCACTGACCTACGCCATCGCACGGAGACGACGTGACTTCTTCTTCCACCCCCCTCTCCATTCTCAGTACGCCCGCCGACGAGGCGGCCCGGAACGCACGGGTGCACGAGCTGTTCCACGAGTGGGCGACCCGCACCCCCCACGCGCCCGCGGTGATCGACGGGGAGCGCCGCTGGAGCTATGCGGAACTCGACCGCCTGGCCGACGAGACGGCTGCCGCCATGGCCGAACAGGTCCACCCGGGCGACCTCGTCGGCGTATGTCTGGACCGCTCGGCGGCGCTGGCCGTCGTCGCCCTCGCCGTGGCCCGGCTGGGCGCCGTCTACCTTCCCTTCGGTCCCGAAGCCGGTGAGCAGCGGCTCCTGGGGGTCGCGGGGTCCCTGCGGCTGCGGTGCCTCGTCGGTACGCCCGAGCGGCTGCCTCAGGCCTGTCGCCCGGAGCAGCTGCCCCTGCCCGTCCCCGGCACCAACGTGGTCGCAGCGGTGCTGACGCCCGGCGCCACCTCCGTCGGCGCGCCGACAGGCACCTACTACACGGTTCTCACCTCGGGTTCGACCGGCGAGCCGAAAGCGGTCGCGGTGGGCGAGGAGTCGCTCGCCGCCCTGCTCCACTGGTACCGGCGGGAGTCAGGCATGGGCCCCGGTGATCGGCACAGCTTCCTGATGGGCGTGGCCTTCGACGCCCATGTGATGGAGATGTGGGCGACGCTCACCTCGGGCGCCGCGCTGAGCGTCAGCCCGCAGGACGTCCGCTGGGACACCCACGCGCTCACCGACTGGTGGCGCAGTGCGGGCATCACCGTCGGCTTCCTGCCGACGCCGCTGGCCGAGCCCGTGCTCGACCGGCCCTGGCCGACCGGCCTGCCCCTGCGTCACCTGGGCATCGGTGGCGACCGCCTCCGCCGGTGGCCCGGCGCTGACGTCACCGCCCGGGTCTACAACGCGTACGGACCGGCCGAGGCCACCGTCGTGACGAGCACGTACCCGCTGACGGCCGGCGGTGCGGAAGCCGCCGGTGATCCGCCGATCGGTCTGCCGCTGCCGGGGGCCACGGTCCTGGTCACGGACGAGAACGGACGTCCGGTGCCGCGCGGGGTGTCCGGCGAGCTACGGATCGGCGGTCGGCTCCTGGCGCTGGGGTACTTCGACGAGGAGCTGACCGGGCTCCGCTTCGTCCCCGGGCCGTCCTCGGAGCCCGGCACCGGCCGCGTGTACCGCACCGGAGACCGGGTGGTGATGCGCCCGGACGGCGTGCTGGAGTTCCTGGGGCGGATCGACGACCAGGTCAAGGTGGGCGGCGTCAGGACGGAACTCGCCGAGGTCGAACGGGCGTTGGAACGGGAGCCGCGGGTCCGCCGGGCCGTCGTGGCCCTGCGCCGGGACCCGAGCGGTACGGCCTTTCTCGTGGCCTTCGTCGAGACCGCGCCGGGCACGGAGGCACCGGACCCCGCCGAACTGCGGGACCACGCCCGCGCCTGGCTGCCCGAGCAGGCCTGCCCGGTGGCCTACGAGTTCGTCGAGGACTTCCCGCTGAACCCGAACGGGAAGATCGACCGAGCCGCGCTGCTCACCCGCTGGGAGGCACGCCCCGCCGAGGTCACCGAGGACCTCTACACGGGTCTCTCCCCCGCGGAGGCGACGGTGTTGCGCCTGTGCCGGGAGATCCTCGGCGACTCCGGCATCCTCCTGAACGACAACTTCCTCAATTCGGGAGGCAATTCGCTGCGCGGCGCGCTTCTGATCACCGCGCTGGAACAGGAATGCGGCATACGGCTGCGGGCCCACGAACTGCTCCAGCAGCCCGATCTGCGCAGTATGGCGACGCTGGTCGGCGTCAGGGCCACCGCTGCGGTATCTACACGGAGTTGAGGTGTCTTCCCATGAAGTATCGACTGCTCGGTCGCGTCGAATTGAGCGACAAGAAGAAAGTGGACCTCGGCGGGGCGAAACACCGGACCCTGCTCGCCGCACTGCTGCTCGGCGCGAATGAGTTCCGGTCCGTCGACGACATCGCCGAGGCACTGTGGGACCAGGACCAGCCGAAGAGCGCGCACGGTCTCGTCCGGCTGTATGTGCACCAGCTGCGCAAGCGGATGGGGCAGGCCGGTGCCGACCTCCTGACGGAACCGGGCGGCTATGTCCTGCGCGTCGGCCGGGCCGACCTCGACCTGCATGTCTTCGAGAGCGAGACCGAGCAGGCGCGCGCGCTGCTGGCCGCCGGCGACCACGAGTCGGCCGAGGCCCGGTTCGCCGCGGCGCTCGCTCTGTGGCGGGAGCCCTTCACCTGCCGTACGGGGTCGCCGCTGCTCGACCGGTTGCACGGGCCCTGCCTGGAGGACATGGGCCTGGCGGCGGTCGAGGGACTGGCGGAGGCCCAGCTGGCGCTGGGGAGGTGGCTGCCACTGACGGTGCGTCTGAGGCCGCTGGTGGACCGCTTCCCGTACCGGGAGCGGCTGCTCGGGCAGTACATGCTCGCGCTCCACCGGTCCGGGCGTCGGGTCGAAGCCCTGCAGGTCTTCCACCGGGTGCGCTCCGTCCTCGTGTCGGAGCTGGGCATCGAACCGGGCAAGGAGCTGCGCGCGCTGATGCAGGGCTTGCTGAGTGACGACACGGCCCCGTACCCGGTCGGCGCCCGGCACGTCACCCTCGCGGCGGCGGGGTGACGGCCGTGGGTGGGGCCCGGGCCCGGTTGCGCGGCTCCCTCTGGGGGCATCGGAACTTCCGCCTGTTCCTGCTGGGATTCGCCGCGAGCAAGACCGGCAGTCAGGTGACGCTGCTCGCGCTGCCGCTGGTCGCCGCGCTGGAACTGCACGCGTCCCCCTTCCACCTCGGTGCGATCACAGCGGTGGAGACCGGGGCCATGCTGATCGCGGGGTTGCCGGCGGGCGTGTGGGTGGACAAGGTGCGGCGGCTGCCGCTGCTCGTCCGGACGGACATGCTGCGGTGTGTCGTGATCGCCTCCCTGCCGGTGGCGGCGGCGGTGGACCGGCTGACGCTCGCCCAGCTGTATCTGGCGGCGGCGATCACCGGAGCCGCGACGGTCGTCTCCGACATCGCGAGCCAGTCGTTCCTGCCCGGCCTGCTGCCACGCGACCGGCTGATCGCCGGCAACGGGGCGGTGGCGACGGTGCAGTCGTCCGCGGAGGTGGTGGGCCCCGCGATCGGCGGCGGGCTCGTCCAGGTCATGGGAGCGCCGCTGACGCTGCTCGCCGACGCGATCAGCTATCTGGTGTCTGCGGTCCTGCTGCTGGGCATCCGGTTCCGTGAGGCGGCGGGGACGCCTGCGGCGGATCACTCGCTCGGCCGGGACATCGTCAAGGGCGTCCGCTTCGTCTTCGGGCATCCCCTGCTGCGGGTGATCGCGATCACGACGGGTCTGTCCAACCTCTTCACGGCCTTCCTGCTCGCCGTCCAGATCGCCTTCTGGACGCAGGTGTTGCGGCTGTCACCGATGGAGATCGGGCTGGTCCTGTCCGCCTCGGCCGTGGGCGGGCTGGCCGGGGCGCTGCTCGCCCAGCGGCTGGCCGGCCGGTTCGGACAGGTGCCGCTGATCCTGCTCTCGGTCGCGACGACCTCGCCGTTCGCGGTCCTGTGGCCCCTGTCCTTTGGACCACCCGCGCCCTACGTGTTCGCGCTCGGCCTCGCGGTGGTCTGGTTCGGCGCGGTCGTCTACAACGTCGCCCAGCTCACCTTCCGGCAACTGGTCTGTCCGGACGAGCTGCTGGGCCGGATGAACGCGACGATGCGGTTCGTGGCGCTGGGCGTCATGCCGGTGGGCGCCCTCGTGGGCGGCGCGCTCGCCTCCGCGTGGGGGCCGCGATCGGCGCTGTGGGTGTGCGCGGCCGGGTTCCTCTCCCTGCCGCCGCTGCTCCTGCTGTCGCCGCTGCGGAGCCGGGCGAACCGGTCCGAGGAGCACACCCCGGTGTCCCCCGGAACCCCTCCCGATGCACCCGCGGCCCAGGACCCAGAACACGGAGAGGCGCGTCCCACGTGAACGGCAGCATCACCGAGAGCTACCTGACGCGGTATCGGGCTGTCACGCACGCGGCCTCGGATCCGGCGACCGTCTTCCCGCTGAGCGGGGCCCAGCGCAGGTTCCTGCTCTCGCGCAATCTCGATCCGCTCCGGCGGCCGGACATCGTGCCGTTGTTCTTCCACTTCCCGCAGGGCGCCGTCGACGTACCACGGCTACGGCGCGCCGCGATCGACTTCGCCGGACTGCACACGGTGCTGTGCGGCCGCGTCGGGCTTCTCAAGGGCACTCCCGTACTACGGGCCGATGGGCCCTCCGTCGAGGTCCGGCGGGTGCCGGTGGCGCCGGGCGGGACGGCACGGGAGGCCGTACGGCGGGAGCTGCGCGACTGGGACCCGCGCGGTCCGTCCGTCCGGCTGCTGCTGGCACGCGGTCAGGACGAGGAACACGAGCTGCTGGCCCTCGCGCTCGACCATCTCGTCTGCGACGAACAGTCACTCGGCTCCGCCGTCGCTGGCCTCTCGGAAGCCTACGGCCGGGCGGAGCACGACAGCGCGCCGTGGACGGGGGCGCGGGACGGCGTCGCCTATCGGGAGGTGGTCGAGAGTCAGCTCGCGACGGAGCGTGAGGCGTCGCAGGAGGGGGCGCTCGGGTACTGGGGACGACGGTTGAGCGGGCTGATCAGTCCCGAGGCCGCCGCCCCCGCGGACCCCGGCTCGCCCGGTCCGGCAGGTTCGGCCGGGCCTTCCCCGGCCGGGCGGGACGACGACGAGGGGCTGGAGAAGGGCATGCTGACCCACCGGCTGCCGGCGGTCCCCCCGCGCAGTCGCGGGTCCCTGTTCCCCGCCCTGCTGAGCGCCGTCTCGGCCGCCCTGCATGCCCGGCCCGGTGGCAGCCCCGGCAACGGCGGCCATGCCGGCCGGCCGATGGCACTCGGCTATCCCTGGGGCGGCCGGCCGGCCGGCGCACCGGAGGTGATGGGTTGCTTCATCAACACCCTCGTCCACCCCGCCTCCGCCGAGGCCACGCACCTCGCCGACGTCACCGCCGCCTGGTGGGACGACCTGGATCACGCCGGCACCCCCTACGACGAGGTGGTACGGGCCGCCCGGCTGGCCGGCGGGACCTGGCCGGGAACCCTGCACGCCATCCTCACCTACGAGAACCTCGGCCGGCGGCCGTCCCTGTCCCTGGCCGGGGTGACCGGCCAGGAGACCCACCTCGCGGTGCCGCTGCGCTACGCGGCGCCGATCGGGATCGCCGCCTCGCACGGCGAGGATCTACTGATCCGTCTGGTCTGGGAACGGGACCGCCTCCCGGTGGACCACGCGCGGGAGGCGTTCCGCGTTCTGCTGCACACCCTCCACACGCATGGGACCGGATGGTGATCACACACATAGTTCTCTTCAAGCTCAAGGACGGGATCGACCGCAGGTCCCGTGACGTCCACGAGGCCGAGAGGTTCGCCCGGGAGGTCGGCAGTCAGGTACCGGAACTCCTCAGCCGGCGGGTGGGGTGAAATGGCGGGAGATCCTCGACTGGGTGGTCGTCGACCTGCCCGAACACTGACCCAGAAGCTCCGAGAACGGAACAGACCATGACAGTCCATCCCGGCCGTCGCACAGAGGACTTGTGGCTCCGGCGATACCATTCCGCGGGCTCGGGCGAGCCGTCGCTCGTGTGCGTGCCGCACGCCGGCGGTTCGGCGACCCAGTACTTCCCCCTGTCCCAGGCGCTGGCACCGGCTGTCGGCACCCTGGCCGTACAACTGCCCGGCCACCAGGACCGCCGGGACGAGCGTTGCGTGGAGGACCTCGCCCGGCTCGCCGACGACCTCTTCGCGATCGTCCTTGGCCGACTTGACCTGCCCGTGGCCCTCTTCGGGCACAGCATGGGCGCGCTGCTCGCCTGGGAAGTGGCCGCCCGGCTGGAGCGGACCGAGGGACCCGGCTCCGTCGCCCATCTCTTCGTGTCGGGGCGTCGCGCGCCCTCCTGCGGGCGGGTCGAGGACGCACACCTGTTGGACGACGAGGGCCTCAAGGCCAAGATCCGCGAGCTCGGCGGCACCGCGCCCGCCCTGCTGGACAACGAGCAGATGCTGGAGCTGATCCTGCCCGTGCTCCGCAGCGACTACAAGGCCGTCGCGACGCACCGCCCCGACCCCACCCTGCGCCTGATCTGCCCTGTCACCGTCCTCACCGGTGACCGCGACCCCCATGTCTCCCTCACCGAGGCGGGCCGTTGGGCCGACCACACGACGGGCGGCTTCGAGCTTCGGGTCTTCCCCGGCGGTCACTTCTATCTGGACGACCATGTGCGGGAGATCGCGGACGTGGTGCTGACTTCACTGCGGGGCAGCGAGCGGCCCCCGTCGGCGTGACGCGCCACTCCACCAGCGAACAGGTCACCGCCCAGCTGGGAAGCCCGCGCACCTTGCGGCGCATCGTCGCGATCCTCCGGCTGAGCGACGACGACGACACGCAGCTGCAGCACATCGCCTGGGTGTGTCAATTTAACGGCCCTGTCTCACATTCGGTGGTGACGGAGGGTTGCTAAGATCGTTGACATTTACATGCGAGATGTCAACGACCTTGTAGATGTGGTGTTCTCGG
>NZ_JBHYZP010000060.1:0-36784 GCF_042752355.1 Streptomyces sp. NPDC059255 | reverse complement strand
CGCCGTCACCAGCAGTCTCTCGACGCGCCGCAGCGCCTCGCGGACGTTCTCCTCGCCGGTGGCCTCGCGCGCCTCGGCCGGGGTCATCCAGCGCAGCGGGGCGTCGGGCCTCTCCGGGCGGACCGTGTCCGGCTCCGCGGTGGCCAGGACGTACCGGAGATCGGCGTGTTCGTGCGCGGGCTCGCCGCCGCCCGCGGGCACGGGCACGATCACCACCTGGACGAGGGACGCGTCCGGGCAGGGCGTCAGATCGCGGAGCCCGGTCTCCTCGCGGGCCTCCCGCAGCGCGACGTCCAGGGGGTCGGTCTCCCCCGGATCACCGTGGCCGCCGACCTGGAGCCAGGTGTTCATCCGGGGGTGGCGGCGCATCAGGACGCGTCCGCTGCCCGGGTGGGTGATCAGGGCCGAGGCCGTCACATGCAGCGGGAGGGAGCGCAGCCAGGGATCCTCGGCGCCGCGCGCGAGGTCCCGTACGCGGGTGACGTCGGCGGTCTCCGCCGGCCCGTCGGGCCGGTATCCCGCGAGCACCTCGTCGATCCGTCGCCCGGCTGTCCGCATGCGCCTCTCCCTGTTCCGGGTTCTCGGTTCCCGTTGGCCGGGGCGAGCGTAAGGAATCGGATGGGCCCGTGTCCTCCGTTTTTCCGGTCCGGCGAGCACAGCAGGTCACCGATCGCATACGCTGCGCGACATGAGTGGTGCGAGCGGCGCGGCGACCGGAGGTCCGAGGGCATGTCCCAGGGCCTGGGCCGTGCTGCTCACCGTGCTGGCCGCGCTGCTGCATGTACTGGGCTGCGCCCATGGCCCGGTCCCGGCCGCCCCGTCGGCGGGAGTCCCCGCCGGTCTGTCGGTCGTGGCGTACCAACTGTCCGCCGGTGGGCCCGCGCTCCCGGCCGCCGGATGCGCGGGACGCGCCTCGCACGGGGCCTCGTCCTGCACCGACGCGGACGAGCCGAGCGTGCTGCCGCAGCGCCCCGACGGGTTCGCCGCGGCGACGGCGGACCGGACCCTGCCGGGGGACACGGCCGTACGGAACACGGCGGTCCCGCCCGTACACCCGGCGCGGGACGGGGCGCCCGCCGGAGCCGGGGCGGAGCCGGACCACCGGCGGCGCGCGGCGCTCGGGGTGTGGCGGAACTGACGGCGGTCACGGGCCGCTGACAGCGGGCCGGGCGCCGGTGCGTCCGCGCTGTCCGTGGCCCCGACGGCCGACCGACTGTTCCGAGTTCACACCACCAGGACCGGGCGCCCCGCGCGTCCGGCCGCAGGAGACCGCGCACATGAATCCGTTCGAAACCCCCGTCGAAACACCCGCCGACGCACCCGTCGGCGCGTCCGTCAGGACCGCACGCCCCTTCCCCGGCCGGCTCGGCGCCCCGTCCGCACTGCCCGCGCGGAGCCCCGCGGGGCTCGTCGGCGACACCCCGACCCTCTGGGTGGGCGCACCGTTCACCGCCGTGGAACGGGGTTTCTGGGCCAAGCTGGAGGGCCACAACCCCGGTGGGATCAAGGACCGTACGGCGCTGTACATGGTGGCGCGCGCCCGCGAGCGGGGCACACTGCGCCCCGGCGCGCGCATCGTGGAGTCCACCTCGGGCACCCTGGGCCTGGGGCTGGCGCTGGCCGGGGTGGCCTTCGGGCATCCCGTCACCGTGGTCACCGACCCGGGCATGGAACCGCTGATGACCGGTCTGCTGACCGCGTACGGCGCCGACATCGAGCTGGTACGGACGCCGCACCCGGTGGGCGGCTGGCAGGAGGCGCGCCGGCTGCGGGTGGCGGAACTCCTCGCCGCCGACCGCGGCGCCTGGTGCCCCGACCAGTACCACAACCCGGACAACGTGGCCGCGTACCGGCCGCTCGCCCATGAGCTGATGGCCCAGCTCGGGCGCGTCGACACCCTGGTCGTCAGTGTGGGCACGGGCGGGCACTCCGCCGGGATCGCGTCCGTACTGCGCGACCGCTTCCCCGCCCTGCGCGTGGTGGGTGTCGACACCACCGGCTCGACCATCTTCGGCCAGCCCGCGGCGCCCCGGCTGATGCGGGGGCTCGGCAGCAGCATCCATCCGCGCAATGTGGCCTACGGCCTCTTCGACGAGGTGCACTGGGTGGCCGCTCCCGAGGCGGTCTGGGCGGCGCGGCTGCTGGCGCGGGCGCGCTATGCCACCGGCGGGTGGAGTGTGGGGGCGGTGGCGCTGGTCGCGCGCTGGCTGGCCCGGGTCCGGCCGGTACGGGAGCGGATCGTGGCGGTGTTCCCCGACGGCCCGCAGCGCTACGTCGGCACGGTGTTCGACGACGCGTACTGCCGTGAGCACGGGCTGCTGGGGGTGCGCCCCGCCGAGGAGCCGGAGGAGATCGCGCACCCGGGCGCGCGAACGGTCACCCGGTGGACGCGGTGCACGACGGTGGTGGATCCGCTCGCGGAGCCCGTCCGTACCCCGAGTGCCGCGACCGACGTGGACGGCGCCCCCGGTACGACGGGAGCCGCCCGGTGAAGCGGGGACGGACCCCGCAGACGCCCTCCGGCGGCGCCTCCGGGGCGGCAGCGGGCCGGAACCCGGTCGCGGGGCTGTGGGCCGGCACGCTCTCCTTCTCGCCCGCGGCACGGCTGCTGATGGCCAACCAGTTCGCCATCAATCTCGCCTTCTACATGCTCATGCCCTATCTCGCGGCGCATCTCGCCGGCGGGCTCGGGCTGGCCGCGTGGGCGGTCGGGCTGGTGCTCGGCGTACGCAACCTCTCCCAGCAGGGCATGTTCCTCATCGGCGGTACCCTCGCCGACCGGTTCGGCTACAAGGTGCCGATCATGGCCGGCTGTCTGCTGCGCACGGCGGGCTTCGCGCTGCTGGGGTGGGCGGACCACCTGCCCGCGCTGATCGTGGCCTCGGCGGCGACCGGGTTCGCGGGGGCGCTGTTCAACCCGGCGGTGCGCGCCTATCTGGCCGCGGAGGCGGGTGACCGGCGGGTCGCCGCCTTCGCGACCTTCAACGTCTACTACCAGGCGGGCATGGTGCTGGGGCCGCCGGTCGGCCTACTGCTGCTCGCCGCGGACTTCCGGCTGGTGTGCACGGCCGCCGCGGTGATCTTCGCCGCGCTGACGGTGCTCCAGTGGCGGGCGCTGCCGGCCCGGGGCGGCGCGGGGAGCCCCGTCGGGCCCGGGGGACTGACGGCGCAGTGGCGCACGGTGCTGGCCAACCGGCCGTTCCTGCTCTTCTCGGTCGCCATGATCGGCTCGTACGTACTGACGTTCCAGATCTATCTGGCGCTGCCGCTGGCGGCGTCCGACGCGCTCGGCCCCGCCGCCGAGAAGGCGACCGGCGCGCTGTTCGTGGTCTCGGCGGTCGTGGCGGTGGCGGGTCAGCTCCGGCTGACGCGGTGGGCCACGCGGCGGTGGAGTCCGCACGGGGCACTGGTGCGGGGGCTGGCCGTCATGGGGCTGGCGTTCCTGCCGCTGGCGCTGGTCCCGGCCGGGGACGGGCGCGGGGCGCGGCTGGGGGTGCTGGCCGCGCTGCTGGCGGCGGTCATCTCGCTGGCCGCCGGGAGCGCGGTGGTCTACCCGTTCGAGATGGACACGGTGGTCGCGCTCTCCGGCGACCGGCTGGTCGCCACGCACTACGGCCTCTACAACACCGTCTCCGGACTGGGCATCACGCTGGGGAATCTCGCCACCGGTGCGCTGTGGGACCTCGCGGAGCGCCATGACGTCCGCTGGCTGCCCTGGACCGTGCTGACCGTGACCGGGCTGGCGTGCGCCTCGGCGGTGGGCGCGCTGGCGCGCGGCGGCCGGCTGACGCGCCCGGCACCGGGGCCGGTGCCTGTCTGACCGGCCGAGTGCCGTCCCCGCCCGACGGTCCGTGAAGCCCGGGGCATAGCATCGGTTGCCGCAATGGACATCTCTTGGTGGGGAATGGCCGCGCTGGCCGCGGCGGCGGCACTCGTCGGCTTCTCGAAGACAGCGGTGAGCGGCGCGAACACGGTCAGTCTGGCCGTGTTCGCCGCCGTGCTGCCCGCGCGTGAGTCGACGGGGGTGCTGCTGCCCGTCCTGATCGTCGGCGATGTGCTCGCGGTGCTCATGTACCGGCGCCACGCCCACTGGCCGACCCTGTGGCGGCTGTTCCCCGCGGTCGCCGCGGGGGTGGTGCTGGGCACGCTCTTCCTCGTACGGGCGGACGACGCGGCCGTCCGTACCTCGATCGGCGCGATCCTGCTGCTGATGGCCGGGGTCACGGTGTGGCGGCGGCGCGCCGCCCGGAAGGCGGCGGAGGCGGCGGACGCCGACAAGGACGGCGGCAAGGACAGCGAGGAGGGCGGTGACGATGCGTCCGGGTCGCCGGCCGGCCGGCTGAAGGCGCGTTCGTACGGTGTGCTCGGCGGCTTCACCACGATGGTCGCCAACGCGGGCGGCCCTGTCATGTCGCTCTATCTGCTCTCGGCGGGCTTCGCGAAGCTCGGCTTCCTCGGCACCTCCGCCTGGTTCTTTCTGATCGTCAACACGTCGAAGCTGCCCTTCAGCGTGGGGCTCGGGCTGATCGACGGGCCGTCATTGCTGCTGGACGCCGTGCTCGCGCTGTTCGTCATACCGGGCGCCCTCATCGGCAAGGCCTGTGTGGACCGGATCGACCAACGGCTCTTCGAGCGGCTGGTGATCGGGGCGACGATTCTCGGGGGTCTGCAGCTTCTGCTGCGCTGACATCCATCCGATATGTACGGTTCGCGTGGCTTACGGTGCTCTCATGGACGCGGATCACGAAACCGGCCCCGCTCCCGAGTCCGGCGCCCACCGCGCGCCGCGCCCCCGGACGGGGGCGGCGGAGCGCTGGAGGGCCTTCACCGCTTCGCCCTTCCTCCCCGCCGTCGTGCTGATGTTCATCCTCGCGGCGGCGGCCGGGCTCTTCGCCGGCTCGTACACGTACAACATGGCGAACCCGACGCCGCGCCGTATCCCCGCCGCCGTGGTGGGTCCCACCGGCACCGCGGACGCCCGCGCCTTCGTGGGGGGCATGGAGAAGGCGCTCGCCGCGTCGCTCGAACTCCACCCCTATCCCACGGACGCGGCGGCCCGCCGCGCGGTGGAGCAGCAGGAGGTGTTCGCGATCCTGACGTTCCGGCCCACCGGAGTCGACTTCGCCGTCGCCGGCGCCGCCGGGGCGTCCGTGGCGCAGGTGCTCACCGAGACGGCCCCCGCGGTGGGCAGAGCGGTCGGGGTGCCCGTACGGATCAGTGATGTCAAGCCGCTCCAGAAGGGGGACCCGCGCGGGCTCGCGCTCTTCTACATCTCGCTGGCGGCCGTGATCGTCGGTTTTGTCGGCGCCATCCAGCTGAGCGTCCACGCGCGGGGGCTCGACCCGGGCGAACGCGTCGCGTTCACGGTCGCGTACTCGCTGCTCGGCGCCTTCGCCATCGCCTCGGTGGTCGACTGGCTGCTGGGCGCGCTGCGGCTGCCGTTCGTCGAGTCGTGGCTGATCCTGGCGTTCACCATGTTCACGTCCGGCATGGTGTTCACCATGTTCAACACCCTGATGGGGCGGTGGGCGATGCTGCCGACCTGGGGACTGATGGTGCTGCTGGGCAACCCGTCGTCCGGTGGTGCGGTGTCCTGGCCGCTGCTGCCGTCGGTGCTGGGCCACATCGGGCGCTGGCTGCCGCCGGGCGCCTCGGTCAACGCCCAGCACACCGCGGTGTACTTCGGGCACGCGCAGCATGTGTTCCCCTTCGCCGTGCTGGCCGGCTGGGCGCTGGTCTCCTGCTGCGTGTTCTGGTTCTGGCGCCACCGCCACCCGGGCGGCCGGACCGCCGAGGACGTGTGACGGGTGTGACCGGACGCCGGTGACCGGCACAACCTCCGTGGCCCTTCAGGTGTCTTACGGGTCAAGCGGCACAGCGCGACCAACTCCGGGCGAACACAGATCCGGTAGGGACATCTGGTCGAGGCCGTGCCGCGACGACCGATCGCCTGTCACCCTCACGTGTCACCGGTCCACTTCACGTGCCGCCGGTCCACGGAACCGCGGATCCAGCGTCACGGACCGGCGGATTCGCGGACCGGCGGCCCAACCGAAACGGGGAACCACACCATGCGTATCCGTCCCGCCTTCGTCGCTCCGGCGGCCACCGCTCTCGCCCTTCTCCCGGTCGCCGCCGGCGCCCCGGCCGCCGTCGCCGCGCCCGCCGCGGCGCCTTCCGCGGCCGTCGCCGTCTGCCGCGAGAGCGCCGTCACGGTGACCGCGGCCCGGTCCGCCACCCCCCACGTGGTGCGGATCAGTGTCACCAACAAGGGCCCCGCCACCTGCGTCGTCGACCGCGTCCCCAGCATCACCTTCGGGGATCTCGACGGCGCCGCACAGCCCGTGCCGCCGGCCGGGAGCGCACCGTACCGGCTGACCGCCGGCGGCTCCGCGTACGCCGCGGTACGCACGCTCGACCCGGCCGCCGAGGAGTCGTGCACCGTCGCGTACCTGACCGTCTCGGGCGACCCGTCGCACCGCGGCAGGCGCTTCGACGCGGCGTCCGTGGGCACGTCCGGCACCATCCGGGTCTGGGAACCGGTCACCACGCTGTGGCAGCCCACCGCGGCGAAGGCCGACGCCGCCCTCGCGGCCGTCACCCGCTGACGCCCCGTCCGGACGCCCCCGCCGGAGGCGGGCAGGGCCCCGGCCCGGCGGGAAGTCACGGACGGCCTGGCAGAGTAAAGACACCAACAGCGGCAATACGTATGAGCGAGACGTGTCCGACGAGGGCGGAGTGTGCGGTGTGGAGCGGGAGCAGGAGCGGGAGCAGGAGCGGGACAAAATGGACTCACAGACGGTGGCCGGCGCTCCCTGCTGGGTGAGTCTGCTCGCGCGCGAACTGCCCGCGGCTCAGGCGTTCTACGGTGACGTGCTGGGCTGGACGTACCGCCCCGCCGGGCTGGGCGAGGACTTCTGCGTCGCGCTCTCGGACGGGATGGCCGTCGCGGGGATCGGCGCGCTCGCCTCGTCCCTCCAGGTCGCCGTCGCGTGGACGCCGTACTTCGCGGTCACCGACGTGGACGAGGCGGCGGCCAGGATCAGGGAGCGCGGCGCCACGGTCGCGGTGGGGCCACTGGCCTTCCACTCCGGCCGCGCGGCGCTCGCCACCGACCCCGACGGGGCGGCCTTCGGAATCTGGGAGGGAGCGGTGCGCTCCGACTGGACGGTGGGCCGGGGCAGTGCGCCCGCGTGGCTGGAACTGCGGACGCGCGACACACGGGACGCGGCCCGTTTCTACGGTCAGGTCCTCGGCTGGGCCCCGGAGAAGCAGGACGGTTTCACACTGGTCCACGAGGACGACCACGCGGTGCTGCGCCAGGACGAGCAGATCGTCGCCAAGATCCGCGGCGGCGCCGTGCAGGCCACACCGGATCCGCAGCTCCGGCCGCGCTGGCATGTCTACTTCCGGGTCCCCGAGGCGGCCGGGTCCGTGGCGGCGGCGCTGGACGCCGGGGGCGCGCTGGTCTCGCCCGAGGACACCTCGCCGGTCCCGCGGGAGACGCCGCTGCGGGAGGCGACGCTCCGCGATCCGGACGGCGCGCTCTTCACCGTCACCTCGGGCTGAACCGTCGCCTCGGGCTGACCACACCGGACACCACTCCGGCGGGACGGTTGACTCTCACCCTGGACCTGAGAGTGAGAGTCCACCGTCCCGCCGGGGTACGGCGCCGTCAGACGGGGCGCTCCGGCCCCACTCCCTCGACCTCGAAGACGATCTCGTCCTCGTAACACCACCACCAGCCTTCGCCGGGTTCGTACGAACGGATGAGCGGGTGTCCGGAAGCGGCGTAGTGGGCGGTGGCGTGCTTGTTCTTGGAGGAGTCGCAGCAGCCGATGTGGCCGCACGTCTGACACTCCCGCAGATGCACCCACGTGTCCCCCAGGGCGACACACTCCGGGCAGCTGTCCTCGCTGTCCGGGGTCACCTCCTCGACATCCGCGAGATGGGCGCAGATCGGGCTGCCCGACCCCGCTTCGCTGTTCGCCATCACGCCGCCTGTCCGACCGCACAGGTCTCCTGGAGATCCATTACCCTCACCGTACGACCGGTCCCCCGCCCCCGCCAGCAGAGAAAGCCGCCCGCCGCCTCAGGGCTTGTAGACCTTGCCAGGACCGGCGGTACCGGGGGCCAGCAGCTCGGGGACCGTGACGAAGGTGTAGCCGCGTTCCTTCAGTTTCCCGATGATGCCGGGGACGGCGGGCACGGTGCCGTCGTAGATGTCGTGCAGCAGGATGATGCCGTCCCGGTCCGCCTGGTCGAGGATGCGCTTCTCGATGAGGGCGGAGTCGGTCGTGGCGTAGTCCTTGGCGGTGGCGCTCCACATGATCTGCGCGAGCCCGAGTTCGCGGCTCACCTCGGAGACCTGGTCGTCGGTCCGGCCCTGCGGCGGGCGCATCAGCGTGGGCCGGTGGCCGGTGATCTTCTCGACGGCTTCCTGGGTGCGGGTGAGCTCCTCGCGTACGCCGTCCGCGTCCAGCTCCGTGAGGATCTTGTGCGACCAGGTATGACTGGCGACTTCGTGCCCCTCGTCCGCGATCCGGCGCACGAAATCGGGGTGCTTGACGACATGATCCCTGCCGAGCAGGAAGAAGGTCGCGTGGACCTTCCCCTTCTTCAGGATGTCCAGCAGTTGAGGCGTGTGCTCGGAGGGGCCCGCGTCGAAGGTCAGGGCTATGCAGCGGGCCTTCGCGCAGTCGACGGCGCCCGGGGCGAGGGCCGCTCCCTTCTTCGCGTCCTTCCTGGCGTCCTCGGGGGTGTAGCGGTCGTACGACGTGCAGCCGCCCAGCGTCAGCGCCAGTGACGCGACCGTCACGACCGCGGTGGTGGCGCGCTTTCCGGATGCCCATAGGCGACGAGGCATGACAAACCCTCTTTCTCGGGGCATGCCGCACCCACGGCCGGGCGTCCACCGGCGGCGCCCGGTCCGCTCACGGCATGACGAAGAACCGGCGCGCCCTGGGGGCGCCGGTGGCGGCGAATGAACCGCGTCGCACTATACACACGAGGTATACACGCAATGCATAGTGGAACACGGAGCCCCGCCCCCCTCTGCCCGACCCCCGTCGGCACCGGGCCATGCGCGCGTCCGAGCCCCTCCGGACGCCGGGATGGCAGCCGGGGAACATTCCGTGCCGGCGCCCCGTTGTAACGGGTGAGGGTGTGGGTGGAACTGAGTCCCCGGGCCCACCTGAGAAAAGCCTGTGGGGAAGATCGTTCGGCTGAAGCCCCATGGAGCGCATCGCCGCGAGGCGACCGCCATCCGCGCCCTCCCTTGACGACCCCGACCGGCGTCCCCCCGTCCGGTCGGGGTCTCGCCATGCCCGCGAGTCCGGGCAGGACGCGGCGCGGGGATCTCGGCGCCCGGGCCGGTGCGCCGCGGGGCCTCGGGCTGAGAGGATCGGCGGTACGGGTCCCTCCCGGAGGCGGGGCGGACCACGGACGTGCGGAACGGCGGAACGGCGGGGCGGGGGGCGGTGACGATGGCGGTCGAGGGCGGAGCGGAGCGGCCCGGCGGGTTCGAGGCGGCCACGGGCGACGGTCCGCCACCCGCCTCGGCGCCCCGCGAGCGGGCGGCCGAGGTACGGATCGCGTTCGAGGGGCTGGTCCAGATCAGGCGGCTGACCCACACCGGACCCGGCGATCCCGCGGCCGTTCCCGCGCCCTGGGAACTGCGCCGGCCGGTCCGGGCGGTCGCGCTCGCACTGGAGGCGGCCTCGCTCGCCGCGTCGGCCGTGGACGCCTCCGGCGAGCGGACCGCGACGGGGTACCGCGTGACGCCGGGCGAGCGGGAGGGCACCGTACGGGTGGAGTGGCTCGGCCCGCACGGCTCGGGGGCCGCGCGGCAGGAGGAGCGCGCCCTGACGGAGTGCGCCGCCGCGCTGGCACCACTGGGCTGGGAGGCCCTGCTCTACCGCGGCCCGCGGCGCCGCCGGTTCCTGGAGGTGGAGCCCGCGCCGTGACCCCGCCCCGTACCCCTGCCCCGTGACCCCGCTCCCCGACCCCGCGCCGGGCTCATGCCGCGGGGGCCCGGCGGCACGCGTCGGCGTACCGTCGGGCCCCCGGCCAGGTCAGGAACGGTTCAGGAGCGGTTCACGGTCCACTTCTGGTTCGGGGTGCCCGCGCACGTCCAGATCTGGAGCCGGGTGCCGTCGGCCGAGCTGTTGCCGGTGGCGTCCATGCATTTGTCGGCCTGGACGTTCACGATGTCCCGCGCGGCGGAGATCCCCCAGCGCTGGTTCCCGCCACCGTTGCAGTCCCAGAGCTGCAACGGGGCTCCGTCGGCGGTGCTGTTGTCCTTCACCGTCAGGCACTTGCCGAAGGCCCGGATCGTACCGTCCGTACCGACGGTCCACTGCTGGGCGGCGACGCCGTTGCAGTTGTGGAGCTGGATGGGCGTGCCGTTCGCCGAGCTGGCCCCGGCCACGTCCACGCACATGCCGCCGATCCCGGTGATGGTGCCCGTGGTGCCGCCGGAGCCGCTGTCGCCCGTGGTGACGCGTACGTAGTCCACGACGAGCTGGTTCGGGAAGGGCGTGCTGCCGTCGGGGTCGCCGGGCCAGTAGCCGCCGACCGCCAGGTTCAGGATGAGGAAGAACGGCTTGTTGAACGCCCAGGCGCGTCCGCCGAGATCGGCGGGCGTCCGACGCTGGTAGACGGTGCCGTCGACGCTCCAGGTGATGGAGTCGGGCGCCCAGTCGACCGCGAAGGTATGGAAGGCGTCGGCGAACGCCTGGCCGCCCGGGAGGGTGTAGCCGGCGCCGATACCGCCCGAACCGGAGTAGCCGGGACCGTGCAGGGTGCCGTGGACCGTGCCGGGTTCGAAGCCGACGTTCTCCATGATGTCGATCTCGCCGCTGTTGGGCCAGCCGACGCTGCCGATGTCGTTGCCGAGCATCCAGAAGGCGGGCCACATGCCCTGTCCGCGCGGGACCTTCATCCGCGCCTCGACGCGTCCGTACTGCGAGGTGAACTTGCCGGAGGTGTTGAGCCGGGCCGAGGTGTACTCGCACCGGCCGTACCAGCACTGGTAGTTGCCGGGGTTCTCGCGGCGCGCGGTGATGACCAGATTGCCCTGGCCGTCGAGGGCGGCGTTGCGGTTGCCCGCCGTGTAGTACTGCCGTTCGTGGTTGTTGACGTTGTCGCCGGTCTCGATCTGCCACTTTCCGCCGTCGACCGCCGCTCCCGCCGGACCGTTGAAGTCGTCGTTGAAGGTCACGGCCGCCGCGGCCGCGGGGGCGGGGGCCGGATCGGGCACGGCGGCGGAGGCGGGTACCGCCGTCAGCACGCCGGTACAGCAGAGAAGAGCGAGCGCGCACAGCGTCGCTCGGCGTCTCAGGGAGATTCGCACGAGGCATCACATCGCTTCACGTGGGGGGCATGAGCATGACAAGCCACCCGGGCGGCATGCGCGTCGGGCGCAGGGGAAGGGCCACCTCGGAGAGTTCTGTCCGCCAATGATTTAAGGCAGGGAGTGACGTAGCGTCAAGCAGTTGGTATGGACCAAAGTTCGGCAGACCCTCCACGACTCCCCCGTAAATCCTGGCAAACCAGCGGCAACAGGGGCGCGCGATCGTCAACACACCTCCCACCGGGCCCCGTCGACCCGTTCGGCAACTTGACCTGCACATGACCGACACGAGGTGTTCACGCGCCCACACAGGTGCTGTGGAAAACTCCCGCTGAACCGTTTCCTCATGACCACCGCGGCACCGCCCCCACCCTGTGGTCGTGTGCCGCGACGGCCCCCCGGAGAGGACAGCTCCCTCATGTCCCGTCGCCATCTCCCCACCCGACGCGCACTGTTGGCGCTCGGCGCCGCCACCGCGGTGATCGCCACCACGGCTGCCGCCGCACCGGCGGCCACCCCGGTCCGGACCACGGCCGCCACGCCGGCCATGGTCACGGCGGCCTCCTCCACCGCGGCCACCGCCGCACTGGACGACACGTACTACCAGAACGCGATCGGCAAGAGCGGGACCGCACTCAAGTCCGCCCTGCACACGATCATCAAGGACCAGACGAAGATCTCGTACGCGGCGGTCTGGGAGGCGCTCAAGAACTCCGACCAGGACCCCGCGAACTCCTCGAACGTGATCGAGCTGTACACGGGCAGGTCGATCTCGAAGTCGAGCAACGGCGGCAACACGGGCAACTGGAACCGTGAGCACGTCTGGGCCAAGTCCCACGGCGGCTTCGGCGAGGCGACCGGCCCCGGCACCGACCTCCACCACCTGCGCCCGGAGGACGTCCAGGTCAACTCCATCCGCGGCAACAAGGACTTCGACAACGGCGGCAGCGCCGTCTCCGGCGCGCCGGGCAACTACACCGACTCCGACTCCTTCGAGCCGCGCGACGCGGTCAAGGGCGATGTCGCCCGGATGATCCTCTACATGGCCGTCCGGTACGAGGGCGGCGACTCCTGGCCGGACCTCGAACCCAACGAGAAGGTCAACAACGGCTCCAGCCCCCTGATGGGGAAGCTGTCGGTCCTGAAGCAGTGGAGCGACGAGGACCCGCCGGACGCCTTCGAGAAGCGCCGCAACGACGTCATATACAACCAGTACCAGCACAACCGCAACCCGTTCATCGACCACCCGGAGTGGGTCGAGTCGATCTGGTGACCGCGCCGCGGCGGCGTGCGCCCACCCCCGCGTGAACAGACGGTCCGCACGACCCGGCCACCCACATGAGCCCACTGATGGGCATGTGCGCATGACTCATGCGCACATGCCCATCAGTCGTTGCGGCCACGGAAATCCCCGATACCGGGCGCGATCGCCCCGGTCGGCGCCGGGTTGACGCATACGCGCGGCCGTCGCATGCGGCATGAGGAGAATCAACCAGCCTGCGGCATATGCCAGAAGCACCACCGGATCGAGTGTTGCCAAATGCCTTACGAGCACGGGGCGCTTGTGCAACAGTCATAACGGTCCATCATCCAGACCAGGCCGTGCCGCGCCCGTATCGGAGTACGAGATGCCGTCCCCCCTGTTCGCGGACCACCCCGTCCCGCAGCCTGTCGAGCGGGAGACGGTGGACGCGCTCATCGCCAGGACCCGCGCGCTGCGCGGGGACGTGGCGGCGGTGCACCAGGACAACGGGACGGACGACGAGACCCTGCGGCGCTGGCAGCGGGCGCTCTGCGATCTCGCGGTACGCCAGTTGGATCATCTGGGCGCGCACCTGGACCAGCTCAGGGCCGGCCGTCCGGAGATCCTCCCGGCGGACGGCCGCGTCGAGAACTGCCCCGCGGAGGACGGTGCCGCTCCGGACGGCCGTCCCTCCCCGGACGCTCCCCCGCGGGGACAGCGGCACACACCCACGGCATGTGCCACGGGTACGGCGGGGGCCGGCGCCGGTCTCCCCCAGGAAGGGCCGGCCCGCGCGGCCCCGGTGCTCGGCCGGGTCGGCAGTGCCGAGTGGAACCTCCTGACCGACGAGGTGAACTGGTCGGAGGAGATGTACGGGATCATCGGCCGGGCGCGTGAGCGCGGGCCGATGACGCTGGACGAGCTGCCCTCCCTGGTCTTCGCCGACGACCAGTCGCTGCTCACCGGCATGGTGACGGACTGCCTGATCGACGGAAAGCCCATCGACGGCGAAGTGCGCGTGGTCAGGGCCGACGGCCAGGTCCGTACGGTGCACATGATGGGCGAGCCGGTGCTGGACGCCGACGGCTGCACCGCCTCCCTGTGGGCCGTGCTCCGCGATGTCAGCGCCCTGCGCAGGAGCGAGCGCGCGGTGCGCGAGAGCGGCCGGTCGGTCCAGCGCGCGCAGCACATCGCCCAGACCGAGCACCGGCTCGTGACCGCGTTGCAGGAGGCCGTCGTCCCGTCGCGGCGCGGCGCGCTGCGGCTCTCGCAGAGCGGCCCGGCCGCGCTGGAGCTGTCCGCGCGCCATCTGCCGTCGGCGGCCGACCCGCCGGGCGGCGGGGACTGGTACGACGCGCTCGAACTGCCCGGCGGAGAGACCCTGTTGACCCTCGGTGACCTCACCGGGCACGGCCTCGCGGCGGCCTCGTCCATGGCGATGCTGCTGGGCGCGGTACGCGGGATGGCCGTGGCGGGGATCGAGCCGGGGGCGCTGCTGGGCCATCTCAACCAGCTTCTGGACACCACGGAACAGCCCGTGCTGGGCAGCGCGCTCTGCGCCCGGTACCGGCCGGCGACCGGGGCGCTCTCCTGGGCGCAGGCGGCGTGCCCCGCCCCGCTGCTGTTCCGCGACGGGACGGGGCACGCGCTGACACCGCCGGACGGCGTGCTGCTCGGCGCGACCTCAGGGGCCGGGTACGAACAGGCCGAGGCCCGGCTGGAGCCCGGGGACGTACTGGTGCTGCACACCGACGGACTGACCCGTGAGGGTGACGGCACCGGAACGCGCCGGGACCGGCTCCTGGCACTGGCGCCCCGGATGACGGGGACGTCGACGGCGCAGGAGTGGGTACGGGCGATCGGCGAGGAGTTCGGCATGGCCGAGCGCTCGGACGACGCCTGTGTGATGGCCGCCAGGATCGGCGGGAAAACGCGCTGAGCAGCGCCGGGTGGGGCCTTCGCGGCTTCCTTCCATGAGCTGTGAGCCCGCCGTGGTGAACTGTGGGCTGCGAGACCACTGTTGTGACTGTGAGCTGTGAGCTGTGAGCTGTGAGCGAGTGTGCCGCTCAGGGCCTCAGATGTCGGCCCGGCCCGGTTCCGTCTTCCTGCCCGGGCTCTTCGGCAGCGCGCGTGCGATCTCCTCGCGCAGGTCCTCGATCTTCCCGTACCCCGCGTACTGGCCGGTGAGCCGGTACATCTCCCGCAGCCGGTCCCAGGTGCGGTGCGAGGAGGTCTCCCCCATCGACACCAGCGCGAGCCGCGCGTAGCGGTCGGCCTGTTCCGGATCGTCCGCGATGAAGCAGGCGGACGCCAGCGAGATGTAGTCGAAGATCTTGGACCGCTGCCGTCCGCCGCCGCGCAGCTCCAGCGCCTCCTTGGCGTGGCCCTGCGCGATCTTCGCCGCCTTCGGGTCGTGTTCGGCGAGGGTACGGAAGGCCAGCGCCTCCATGCCGTGCAGGTCCGCCTCGTCGAACATCTGCATCCAGCAGGGCGGCGGAACGTCCCCCTTGTCCGAGACGAAGAGGTCCTCCGCCTCACCGAGTGTTCTGCGCATGGCCTGGCCGCGGCCCATCGAGGCCTGGGCCCACGCCTCGATGGTGCGGAGCATGGCCTGGGTGCGGGGCAGATTCTCCTCCCCGGAGCCGGACTTGGCGAGCTTCATCAGATCGAGGGCCTCGTCGGGCCGGCCGAGATGGATCATCTGGCGGGCCGCCCGGGAGAGCGCTTCGCCGGCCCGGGGGCGGTCCCCGCCCTCACGCGCCGCGTGGGTGGCGATGACGAAGTACTTCTGGGCGGTGGGTTCGAGGCCGACGTCGTGGGACATCCAGCCCGCGAGGACGGCGAGGTTGGCGGCGACGCCCCACAGGCGCCGCTGGAGATGGTCGGGGTGACGGTAGGCGAGCATCCCGCCCACCTCGTTGAGCTGGCCCACGACGGCCTTGCGCTGGAGTCCGCCGCCACGGGCGGCGTCCCAGGCGCGGAAGACCTCGACCGACCGCTCCAGTGCCTCGATCTCCTGGGACCCGATGGGGGCGGCCTCGTAGCGGTCGAACCCGGCGGGTTCCGCGTTCAGGTGATCGTCGGCGGGTGGAGGGCCGGAGGAGGGTGCGGGGTCGGCGTGCAGCCAGTCGGTCAGAGTGCTGGTGAGTACGGTGCCTGCGGTGAGCGCTGCACCCGCGCCCACCAAGCCGCGACGGTTGAGCATGAGGTCCATTCCCGTGAATTCGGTGAGGACCGCTGCCGTCCGGTCGGGCGCCCAGGGCAGGGCGTCGGGGTTGTCCGCGTTCCCGGAGTCCCGTCGTTTCCCCGCGCGTCCGTTCCGTGCGAACCCGAGGTCCTCGATGGTCACGACACGACCGAGCCGCTCGGTGAACAGCGTGACCAGCACTCTCGGTACCGGATCGCGAGGGGTCTCCCCCATGTCGATCCAACGCCTCACCCGCGACGTGTCGGTGGCCAGTTGGGGGTGGCCCATGGCCGCCGCCTGCCGGTTCACCAACCGTGCGAGTTCGCCCTTGGACCAGCCGGCCAGGCCGAACAGATCCGACAGACGGGTGTTGGGTTCACCGCTCACGTCAAGCCCCCAGGTTCTCGGCTGACTTGACAGTAACGCTCAGTCAGGTACCTGGCGACTATTCGCCAGGGTTCGCCAGGGTGCGCCAGATGGTGTGCCACCCGTTCGCCGGTGTCGAGTAGGAACGCGCCACCCCGGCCCGGCAACCGGACGTACTCCCCAGGGTGCCTCACGGCGGCCGGGGCGGGAAGGCGCCGTAACTCGTCGGCACACGAAGGGATCTGTATCGCCCATGTACACAGCATCGTCCTCCGTGTCCGCCCCGCCCCGGTCCGGGCGTCCGGTCACCCCGGGCAGCGGACCGTATCTCGACCCCACCCACGCGGGGCGGACTCGGTTCAGGGCGGGGGCGGTCACCCAGACGCTCAGCGGGAGACTCGACTTGTCCGGCCCCCAGGGCGCCCAGTTGCGCATGGCGATCACGGCGGTCCACCGGATCTGCCCCGAGTTCAAGCCCGTTCAGGTACTACGCCGCAGCGGCCGGTCCGTCCTGCTGGTCGGGACCACGGGGCGGACCAGCGCGGTCGCCAAGTGCCTGCTGGACCACTCGCCCGTCTGGACGGAGCGGTTCCGCCACGAAATAGCGGCATATCGCTCGTTCGTCCGGAACAGGCCGCCGGTCCGGGTGCCCCGGCTCATCGCGGCGGACCCGGAGAACTGCGCGCTGATCATCGAGCGGATGCCCGGTCGCGCCGCGGCGCTGACCCGCCACCCCACGGAGGCGCCGCCGCGCGCGGACGTACGGGCCGCGCTCGGCGCGATCGCCCGGCTCAACTCCTGGCGCCCGCAGGCCGATCTGTTCGGCGCGCCGCTCGACTACGCGTCACGGATCGCCCGTTACCACGAGCTGGGGCTGTTCACCGACCGGGATCTGGGCGACCTCCAGAAGCTGCTGCACGGTCTGGCGGGAGCCCGGCAGACCATGCGCCAGTTCTGCCACGGCGACGCGCTGCTCTCCAACATCCTGCTGTCACCGGCGGGCCCGGTGCTCGTCGACTGGGAGCACGCCGGCTGGTATCTGCCCGGGTACGATCTGGCGACGCTCTGGGCGGTGCTCGGGGACGCACCGGTGGCGCGCCGTCAGATCAGCCAGCTCGCCGCGGCCAGCGGTCCGGTGGCGCGGGACGCGTTCCTCGTCAACCTGATGCTCGTGCTGACGCGGGAGATCCGGATGTACGAGACCGCGGTGCAGCGCGCGATGCGGGAGGCCCCCTCCCCGGGACCCGGCGTGTCCGCGGCGGCGCAGCAGGGCGGCGCGCCGACGGGCGAGGAGCAGCGGCTGCTGCTGCGGCGGCTGCACGACGACTGCGCCATGGCGCGGCGGGCGGTGCGCGCCGCGGTCGGCACCCGCTGACCCGGCCAGCCGGCCCCCGGGGCCGTCCGAGGGGACGGTGGGCCGGCGGCCGGAGCTCCGCCCCCTCCACCAGATACATTCATTGGTACATTCCACTGACGCGCCGCAGGCCGGGGCACCACCGCGGAGAAACTCCGGGAAAGCCGTGCTGACGTGCGAAATCCTCCCCGTGGAGCCTGATTGACGGATCGTCCGGGAGCCGATACCTCTGGGAAGCGGATCGGCCCGGCAGTACGTAGCGCACCACCCGTCACTGGAGGCTGCATTGCAAGGTTCTCTCCCCCCGCGACCGAGAACGGCACGCGGGCGCGCACTGCGGGCGGGCGGTGTCGTGGCGTCCGCCGCGCTGCTGCTCCCGCTCGTCTCGGCCGGTCCCTCCGCCACCGCGGAGCGGTCGGGACCCGGCTCCCTGCAGGGTGAGTTCGCGGCGGCCGCCGCGCGGTACCAGGTGCCGCCGAGCGTGCTCCTCGGGGTCTCGTACCTCCAGTCCCGCTGGGACACGCACAGCGGCGCGCCGAGCGTGAGCGGCGGCTACGGCCCCATGCATCTCACCGACGCCAGGACCGCGCTCGCCGAGGCGCCGCACCACTCGGACGGTACGGAGGACGCGCGCGGCGACACCGCGCGCCCGCTGACGGCACCCGTCCGCGTGACGGTGCCGGACACCGCGGAACTGCCCGCGCCGCTGCGCACCCTGGACCGCGCCGCCCGGCTGACCGGGCTGCCCGCCGAGGAGCTGCGTACGAGCCCCGCCGCCAATGTCCGGGGCGGTGCCGCGCTGCTGGCGGCGGCCCAGCGGGAGCTGGGCGAGCCGCTCAGCGCCGACCCGGCCCACTGGTACGGCGCGGTCGCCCGGTTCTCCGGCGCGGACGACTCCGCGACCGCCGCCGCCTACGCCCGGGACGTGTACGAGGTGATCCGGGCGGGCGAGCGGCGCACGACGGACAGCGGCCAGCGGGTGGCGCTGTCCGCGCTGCCCGGGGTCGAACCCGACACCGGGCAGCTCTCCCGGCTCGGCCTGCGGGCGGGCGACCCGGCGCGCACGGAGTGCCCGCGCACGGTCTCCTGCAGCTGGGTGCCGGCGCCGTACGAGGAGTTCGGCGAGGGGGACTACGGCAATCACGATCTGGCGGACCGGCCGGCGTCCCAGAAGATCGACTACATCGTCATCCATGACACCGAGGGCTCCTGGGACACCACGCTCAAGCTGATCAAGGATCCGGAGTATGTGTCGTGGCACTACACGCTGCGCTCCTCCGACGGCCGGATCGCCCAGCACGTGCCGGTGAAGGACGTCGGCTGGCACGCGGGCAACTGGTACGTCAACGCGAAGTCGGTGGGGCTCGAACACGAGGGGTTCCTGGCCGCGCCGGACGCCTGGTACACGGAGTCGATGTACCGCTCGTCGGCCCGGCTGGTCGCGTATCTGGCGAAGAAGTACCAGGTGCCGCTGGACCGGCAGCACATCCTGGGCCATGACAACGTGCCGGGCACGACCGCGTCGACGGTCCCCGGGATGCACACCGACCCGGGTCCCTACTGGGACTGGGCGCACTACTTCGAGCTGCTGGGCGCGCCGCTGCGGGCGAGCGGGGGCGCGAACCCCTCCGTGGTGACGATCCGGCCCGACTACGCGGCCAGCAGGCCGCCGTACACCGGGTGCGAGAGCGCGGGCACGGCGTGCGCCCCGCACGGCTCGGGCGCCGTACGGCTGCGCACGGCGCCGGACGCGAACGCCCCACTGGTCAAGGACGCCGGGCTGCGCCCCGGCGGTCAGGACTCGACGGCGGACGTCAACGACACGGGCGCCCGCGCCTCGACGGGCCAGCGGTACGCGGTGGCGGGGCGGCAGGGTGACTGGACGGCGATCTGGTACCTCGGGCAGAAGGCGTGGTTCCTCGATCCCGCGGCGGCGCCCGCGGCGGTGGGCACGAAGGCGCCGGTGCTGACCCCGAGGGCCGGGCTCGCGGAGGTCCCGGTGTACGGGCGGGCCTACCCGGAGGCGGCAGCGTACCCGGCGGGCGTGCCGGTCCAGCCGGTCTCCCCGCTGCCGTACAAGCTGCTCGCCGGGCAGCGGTACGTGGTCGGGGGCGAGGGGCCGGGCGAGTACTACTACGCGGCCACCTTCGACCCGGCGGGCCACCACGTGGTGCGGGGCACGGAGCGGTACTACCAGATCCAGTTCGGGCATCGGATCGCGTTCGTGAAGGCGGCCGATGTCGAGGTGCGTCCGGCGGGTCGCTGACCGGGGCCGGAGAACGGGGGGCGAGGGAAACGGGGGAACGGGGGAATGACGTACGGGCGTTGCCGGCCACGGGGGAGTCGGTGACGCCCGTACCGTCCCGCCGTCCTGTCGGTAGCGGTCAGTAGCGCAGGACGGCGGCGATCCGGTCGTGCCCGTCGAGCGTGCCGTCCGGGAGGAACACGACGCGGGCGCCGCCGTCGAGCGCGCCCTCCACCAGTTCGTCGACGATGTCGTCGCGTACGCCGGGACCGGTCGCGGAGGCGTCGTCGACGGGCACGAGATGGCCGTCCCGGACCCGGACCGTACGCCGGAAGTGCTCTTCGAGCGCGACCAGATCGGCCCGTTTCTCCCGTACGGACTCCCAGACCTCGTCCAGCCCGGCGGCGAAGGTGCGCCGCCCCTTCGCCTCGTCGAGCCGGTCCAGCACCTCGGCCTTCTCGCGGCGCGCGTGCTCCTCGACGACGGGGCGGATCTCCTTCAGCAGGACCGGCGCCGGGCCGTCCGTGAGACCGCCCTTGACCAGCCGTCCCGCGGCCGTGTGGGTGGCGTTGCCGGCCTCCGCCAACAGGGCGAGGGCGGGGGCGAGCCCGACCAGGTGAAGTGGTCGGGGCCGGCGTGCCAGGACGGTGCCCACGGCGTGGTCGACGGAGCGCACGAAGCGGCGGGTCTCCTCGTCGCTGAAGGTGCTCGGGATGTTCCCGACCCGCTCCTCGCGCTCGACGTCCCAGCTCTCCTCCGGGGGCGTCATCGGGAAGCCGTTCACGCGGTGCTCGCGCAGCGACTCGCCGGAGCCGCTCCAGAGCGTCGCCCGGTCCGCGGCGATCCCGAGCACCCAGTACGGGCGGGACTGCGCGGTGGCGGCCACGAGGTTCCGGGTGAGGTAGGTGTCGGCGAGCACGACGCGCTCGGGCACCTCGCGCGGGAGGTACCAGATCCGGTGCTCCCGGGCGTCGGCGAGGACGAGCAGTCCGTCGAGCGCGTGGCGCAGATCGACCTCGGCGACGGCCGCGGTGAGCCGCTCCATGACCGCGGTGCGGGCCTTGCGGTCCACCCCGGGGTCGGCCTCCAGCCGGTGGCCCGCCGCGGCGAGCAGGTTGCGCAGCCGTACGGTGTCCTGCTCGTTGTGACGGTCGCGGCGGTGCGTGGGCATCGTCAGGGACACGGCCGGATACGGGCGCGGCGCGCGCAGCTCCCGCAGGACTTCGGGCGTCAGACCGTTGCTGTCCATACTGTCCCTTCGCTCACCGGCCCCCCGTGTGTGCGTGCGTCCATCCTGCGGGATACCGGCGGGTTCCGCAGGAGGTGCCCGCCGGTGGAGGGCGCGGCGCGCGGTCAGGCCGGCCCGGGCGGTGCGGCAAAGGTGTAGGTCCGGCCCGCGGTGGCGCGGAAGGTCCGCTCGCCGCCGGGGAGCAGGGTGCCGCGGAGCGTCAGCTCCCCCGTACGGCTCGCGCGCAGCACGACCCGCGTGGCGCGCCCGCCCGACCAGGTGATGTCGAGGGTGGCGCCGCCGCGCGCCCGCAGCCCGGACACCCGTCCTCGGGGCCAGGCGGCGGGCAGGGCGGGCAGGATCTCGATCGGGCCGTGGTGGCTCTGGAGCAGCATCTCCGCGATGCCGGAGGTGGCGCCGAAGTTGCCGTCGATCTGGAACGGCGGATGGGTGTCCCAGAGGTTGGCGAGGGTGGAGTTCCCGAGCTGTTCGGCGAGCATGGTGCGGGCGTGGTCGCCGTCGCGCAGCCGCGCCCAGAAGTTGATCTTCCACGCCTTGCTCCAGCCGGTCCCCCCGTCGCCGCGCGCGGTGAGCGAGACCTTGGCGGCCTCGGCCCAGGCGCTGCCCGCCTCGATCTGCCGGCCGGGGTGGAGGGCGAAGAGGTGCGAGACATGGCGGTGGTCGTCGGTGGGGCCGTCCAGGTCGGCCTTCCACTCCTGGAGCTGTCCCCAGGAGCCGACGCGCAGCCCGGGGTCGAGCCGTTCGAGGGTGTCCTGGAGCCGGGTGCGGAAGGCCGGGGCGTCACCGAGGGTGGTGGCGGCCTCCAGGGTGTTGGTGAGCAGGTCGTGGACGATCTGCTGGGACATGGCGGCGCCGGCCGTGAAGTCGCCGTGCTCCGGCGAGTAGCTGGGGGTGACGACGAGGGTGCCGTCGCGCGGGTCGGTCCTGAGGTTGGCCAGCCAGAACTCGGCGGCCTCCTTCATCACCGGGTAGGCGGTGGCGCGCAGGTAGTGGGTGGAGCCGCTGAAGCGGTAGTGGTCGTAGAGCTGCTGGGTGAGCCAGGCGGCGGCCTCCGGGAACCAGAAGGCGGTGGGCCAGTCGTGGACCCCGGTGAAGCCGTACGGGTTGGTCTCGTTGTGGACGACCCAGCCGGGCGTGCCGAAGAGCCGGCGGGCGCTGCGCCGTCCGGGGGCGCGCAGCGACTCGACGTAGCGGTCGTAGGGGGCGGTGGTCTCGGCGAGGTTGGTGACCTCGGCGAGCCAGTAGTTCATCTGGAGGTTGATGTTGACGTGATAGTCCGCCGACCAGGGCGGGTTGGTGGAGTTGTTCCACACGCCCTGGAGGTTGGCGGGCAGCGATCCCGGGCGGGACGAGGCGATGAGCAGATAGCGGCCGTACTGGAAGAAGAGCGTTTCGAGCGCTCGGTCCGCGGGCCCGCTCCCGCCGGTGTACCGGGCCAGGAGTTCGTCGGTGGGCAGGTCGGGGAAGCGGCCGCCGAGGTCGAGCGAGACCCGGTCGAAGAGCGCCCGGTGGTCGCGTACATGAGCGGCGCGCAGTGCTTCGTACGGCCGGGCGGCGGCGTGGTCGACGGCGCGGGTGACGGCCGGATGCGGGTCCTCGCCCCGATACCCGGGGCCGGTGTCGGCGTAGTCGGTGGCCGCGGCGAGGACGAACCAGGCGCGGTCGGCGCCGCTGACGGTGAGGGTGCCGTCGGCCTCCGCTCGTACGGTGCCGCCCTGTGTACGGACGCGGATCTGGGCCTCGAAGCGCAGCCCGTTGTCCTGGAGGGCGCCGCGCACGGTGAGCCGGTCGCCCGCGGCGGTGGTGGTGAAGTCGGCGCGCGGGGAGGTGTAGCGCAGGGTGAGGTTGGTCCGTCCCGGGCGGTCGGCGGCGAACTGTCCGGCGATCACCCGGCCGGGGTAGGAGGCGAAGAACTCCCGGGTGTAGGCGGTGTCGCCGTGGGTGTACGAGACGGCGGCGAGGGCGTTCTTCAGGTCGAGCGAGCGGCGGTACGAGGCGTCGGGGGTCTCCGGCGCGCCGGAGACGGTCACTTCCAGGTCGCCGAGGACCTGGTGGGCGCCGTAACCGCTCTTGGCCTGGCCGAGTTCGGCGGCGACGGTGGCCGGATCGAGCCGCCCCTCGGTGTCCAGGCGCTGCTGTACGGAGGCGAGGGCGCCGGGGCGCGGCGCGGTCCAGTCGCCGTGGTCGTAGCCGCCCCCGGCGCCCGGGCCGCCGGTCCAGAGGGTCTTCTCGTTGAGGGTGAGCCGCTCGGTGGCGAGGGTGCCGTGCACCCCGGCGCCGAGGGCGCCGCTGCCGACGGGGAGCGACTCGCGCTCCCAGTCGGCGGCGGGGGTCCGGTACCAGAGCGTGGAATCATCGGACGGGTCGGCGGGGGCACCCGTATCGGCCATGGCGGGAACTCCCCACACCAGGGCTCCTGTTGCACCCAGTGCTGACGCGATCGTGGTTCTGCGGCTCATCCCAGGAGTCATGGCCAGTCACGGTAAAAGTCCGATGACTCATCCGGCAAGGGAGCGGACGGTCCACCGCGCACGCTGGCGTGAAGTGGACGGTGTCCTTGAGCGGCGCGCCGCCGTCAGCCCTGCTGGAACAGCTCCGCGGGCAGCGGCTTGAGCAGGGCGTAGAGGTCGTCGGTGATCGGCCGGTCCCAGCTCGCGATGGTGACGAGGACGTTGTCGCTGCGGTCGAACTGCACGCAGGAGATCCGGCTTTCCGAGAGCTTGAGCCGGCGCACGATCAGGAGGTTGTCCCCCTGCATCACCGGCATGTCCTCGGTGCCGATGACCTCGACCGGCTCGTCGTTCTCCAGCGCGAGCAGGAGCTGCGCCACCTCGAAGGGGATCTGGCCGTCCCCCAGCTCACGGGCGGGTGAGCCCTCCGGCAGATTTCCGATGATCATCGCGGGCCCGCGGCCGCCGAACAGGTCGTACCGGAGGAAGACCCCCTGGCAGCTCCCGTCGGGGGCGGGCAGCAGACCGGCGCCCAGATTGCCGGGCCAGTCACCCGGGTCCATGGCCAGGACATCGAAGTCCGGGCCCGCGGGTGTGGCGGCGCTGCGGCGGCGGAGAAAGGACATCCCACCATGGTACGGGTTCGCGCCACTCCGGAGGAGCCGGGTGAGGACCGAAAATGCGGGCCGGGGGCCGGACACCCGGGGCCCGGGGCGCCGGGGCCCGCCGGGCGGGGTCACCTCACGTGAGGTCGAACTCTCCGTCACGGGCGTTGATCACGAAGGCCCGCCATTCGGCGGGGCTGAAGATCAGCGAAGGGCTCTCCGGCCGGCCGCTGTTGCGCATGGCGATGAAGCCTTCGACGAACGCGATCTGCACGTCGCCCGCCCCCTGGCTGCTGGACTGCCAGTCCGCGCCGCTCAGATCGAGTTCCGGCTTGTCCCAGCCCGAAAGCGGCTTCTGGGTGGTGGTGCTCTCAGCCACGTCCTGCTCCTCCCGCTGCGTCGTCCCGGGTCAGCCTATCCATCACCGACGGTCCGGGGACAGACCGCGGCAGAAGGCCCCGGGGCGACGCGGGGCACGTTCATGGCATGGCCGCGTCAGCCTTGCGTACGGGCGGCTCGTCCCGCGCGCAGACGGAGCCCAGCGCCCTGCCCAGCGCCTTCGCGTGGGCGAGGTCCTGACGCTGTCCGGCGGCGGCCCGGACCGCCGCGGCGGTCAGCAGACGGCCGCAGCGGGGCGCGGTACGGTCCTGGGCCGAGCCCGCGACGGCCCGGACGAGCCCCGCGTCGATCCGGTCGATCTCCGCGCGCACCCCGGCCAGATCCGGCCGCTCGGACGGCGCGTGCTCGGGGTCCGCGTCCCAGCGGCGGAGCAGTTCCCGCTGCACGTCCTTGTTGGCCTCGATCTGGTCCCGGAAGATCCTGACCGTCACCGCCGGGTCGGCGCCCAGCTCCTGGGCCCGGTGGGCGGCGGTGGAGAGGACCTGCCGCTCACGTTCGGGGGCGTCGACGGGGCTGCCGGTGCCCCGCTTCGCCGCGGCGACCAGGTCGGCGGTGGCCAGGCGCCGCGCGGAGAGTTCGGCGAGGAGGTACAGGCGCCCGAAGGCGCCGGTGGGCCGGTCGGACGCGCCGAAGACACGTACCGCCGGTGCCTCCGGAGCGGGGAGTACGGCGGCCGAGGCCGTGCCGGGCGCCAGGAGCAGCAGCGCGGTGGCGGCGGTCAGGGCGACGCGGCGGCGTACGGAAGGGGTGGTGGGGGTGGTACGTGCGGGGGTGGTACGTGTGGGGGTGGTACGTGTGGGGGTGGTGTGCGCGGCGGTGGTGTGCATCGGGGCCTTCCCACGGGTGGGGCCGGGCTCCCGATCGTACGGCGGCACCGGCACCCGCCCTCCCCCGAACTGCCGTGGAGCCGCCCGGATGTCCGGGCGGCTCCCGACCGGTGGGCCGTCCGCCGTGCCGCGCGTCAGGCCGGCCGTGCTCCGCCCGCCGCCGTCCCCGCCTCCGCGTCCCCGCCGCGTGTGGCGGAGTCCGGGAAGCCCGCCACCGTACGGACGAACGCGCCGGGTTCGTCCAGCCAGGGGAAGTGTCCCGCGCCCTCCAGCACGGCGAGCCGGCCGTGCCCGAACAGCCCGGCGAGCGCACGGGCCTTCGCGGGGCGCGGGCCGCCGTCGAGCGCCCCCGCCACCACCAGGACCGGCGCCGCCAGGGTGGCGAGCGCGGCCCGGGTCGCGGCCGGGTCGAAGGCCCCCGCGCCGAAGAAGGCCGCGGCCGCCTCCTGGTTGATCTGCCGGGGCGAGGCGGCGACCATGGCCTGTGCGGCGGCGTCCCAGCGCGCGTGGTTGAAGCGTTTGAGCGTCGCCCACACCTCGTCCGTCGCCCGGCCCGCCAGGACCTCCTCGAAGGCCGCCGTCGCGGCGGCGTACCAGGGTTCACCGGCGCGCAGCGCCATGGCCTCGCGGCGGTCCTCCGTTGTCGCCTCGATCCCGGCCGCCGTGGCGCTCGGGGTCACCAGCGTCAGGGAGGCGAGCCGCCGCGGGTGGCGGGCCGCGTAGAGGAGGGCGAGTTCCCCGGCGGCCGAGTGGGCCAGCAGATCGAGGCGGGCGAGTCCGAGATGGGCGCGGAGCGCCTCGACATCGTCGACCTGGCGGTCGCAGCGGTACCCCAGGGGTGCGGCGGCGGCCGCGGGGGCGGCGGAGTCCCCCGTACCGCGCAGGTCGAGCCGTATCAACTGCCGGTGCGCGGCGAGCCCGCCCAGATCGCCGAGGTACTCCGACGCCCGCATCGGGCCGCCGGGCAGACACACCAGGGGCTTCCCCTCCCCCACCGGGTGGTAGGCGAGTTCGGTTCCGTCGTATGTGCTGAACGTGGGCATGCCGCGATCCTCACAGTCCGTGCGCGATCACGGCAACGGGGCGACACCGCGCCGTGTCTCTTGACGCTCGCCGAAGGCTCCTGCGTTACTGGCTCCGGGACGATCAACCGAATGATCGGTTCCGCCCGGCTGCCCGGGCCCCCGGTACGGCCGGACGGACCAGGGAGAGCGCCATGACCCCTCTGCTGGACGCGGCGGAACGGCTCAGCCGCGAGGAACTGGCCGTACTGCAACTGGAGCGGCTGCGGTCCACCCTGCGCCGTGTGTACGAGAACGTGGACTTCTACCGGCGCTCCTTCGACCGGGCCGGAGTGCGCCCCGAGGACTGCCGCTCGCTCGCGGACCTGGCCCGCTTCCCGTTCACCACCAAGTCCGATCTGCGGGACACGTATCCGTTCGGGCTGCTCGCGGTGGACCGCTCGGAGGTACGGCGGCTGCACGCCTCCAGCGGTACGACGGGGGTGCCGACCGTGGTCGGCTACACCCAGCGGGATCTGGACACCTGGGCCGATGTGGTGGCCCGCTCGATCCGGGCGGCCGGCGGTCGCCCGGGGCACACGGTCCATGTGGCGTACGGCTACGGCCTGTTCACCGGCGGGCTCGGCGCGCACTACGGCGCGGAGCGGCTGGGCTGCACGGTGGTGCCCGCCTCCGGGGGCATGACCGCGCGTCAGATCCGGCTGATCCAGGACCTCCGGCCCGAGATCATCATGATCACCCCGTCGTACATGCTCACGCTGCTGGACGAGTTCGAACGGCAGGGCGTCGATCCGCGCGCCACCTCCCTGCGGGTGGGGATCTTCGGCGCCGAGCCGTGGACGGAGGAGATGCGGCGGGAGATCGAGGAGCGGTTCGCGATCGACGCGGTCGACATATACGGGCTGTCGGAGGTGATGGGCCCGGGGGTGTCGCAGGAGTGTCTGGAGACCAAGGACGGGCTCACGGTCTGGGAGGACCACTTCTATCCGGAGGTCGTCGATCCGCTCACCGGTGAGGCGCTGCCGGACGGCGAGGAGGGCGAACTGGTCTTCACCACGCTGACCAAGGAGGCGATGCCGGTGATCCGCTACCGGACCCGGGACCTCACCCGGCTGCTCCCGGGCACGGCCCGTGTCTTCCGCCGGATGGAGAAGGTGACCGGCAGGACCGACGACATGGTGATCCTGCGCGGGGTGAACCTCTTCCCCACGCAGATCGAGGAGATCGTGCTGCGCACCCCGGGCGTCGCTCCGCACTTCCAGCTCCGGCTGACCCGTGAGGGGCGGCTGGACACTCTGACCGTACGGGCCGAGGCGCGGGCGGCGGCCACGCCGGAGCAGCGCGCGGAGGCGGCACGGGCGATCGCCGCGGCCGTCAAGGACGGGGTGGGGGTGTCGGTCTCGGTCGAGGTGGTCGATCCGGAGACGCTGGAGCGTTCGGTGGGCAAGATCAAGCGGATCGTCGATCTCCGTGCCCTACGCGACGTCCACGACCCACGCGGCCCCCGCGCGACGTGAGGGCCCGCCCCGGGACGCGGGAATCAGGGGCTGATGGCGAGGAACACGAACGCGGTGAAGATGCCGAGATGGACCCCGCCCTGCAGGAGGGTGGCCCGGCCGGGCGCCACGGTCAGCGCGCCCACCACCACGGTGAGGGCGAGCAGCACCATGTGGGTGGCGGTCAGCCCGAGGACCAGCGGACCTTCCAGCCAGATCATGGCGAGCGCGATGGCCGGGATCGTCAGCCCGATGCTCGCCATGGCCGAACCCAGGGCCAGGTTGAGGCTGGTCTGGACCCGCTCGTGGCGGGCGGCCCGCACGGCGGCGAGGGTCTCCGGCAGCAGTACCAGCAGGGCGATGACGACACCGACGACGGCCTGCGGCAGCCCGGCGGACTCGACGCCCGACTCGATGGTGGGCGACACGGCCTTGGCGTCCCCGACGACGGCGATCAGCGCCACCAGCAGCATCACCAGGCTCAGGGTGGTCGCCCGGCGGGTCGGCAGCGGGGCGTGCGCGTCCTCCTCCAGCACATCGCCCGCCGGGGTGACGGGGAGGAAGTAGTCGCGGTGGCGCACGGTCTGCACGGCGACGAACAGCCCGTACAGGACGAGCGAGGCGACGGCGGCGAAGCCGAGCTGCGCCGGGGAGAACTGCGGCCCCGGCTTGCTGGTGGTGAAGGTCGGGAGGACCAGGGTGAGGGTGGCCAGGGTCGCGACGGTGGCCAGCGCCGTCCCGGTGCCCTCGGCGTTGAAGACGGCGACCCGGCTGCGCAGCGCGCCGACGAACAGACACAGGCCGAGGATGCCGTTGCAGGTGATCATGACGGCGGCGAAGACGGTGTCCCGGGCGAGGGTGGCGCTCTTGCCGCCGCCGTCGACCATCAGGGTGACGATGAGGGCCACTTCGATGACGGTGACGGCGACCGCGAGGACGAGCGATCCGAACGGCTCCCCCACCCGGTGGGCGACCACCTCGGCGTGGTGCACGGCCGCGAGCACCGCGCCCCCGAGACAGAGGGCGACCAGGCCGACCGCGAACCCCGGCAGAGTACGCCCCCAGCCCAGGACGAGGGCGATCACGGCGAGCAGCGGCACCACCACGGTCCACTGGGACATCAGGGACCGGATGCCGATGCTCGTACTCATGCGCCACACGGTGCCAGAGGTGGCGTGGGTCCGCGCGGTGACCGTTCGGAGCCGTACGGGCCCGGAGGGTTGACACCGGCGGGGTCCCGCAAGAAAGTTTCAGCACTTGATCGGGGTCTCGAAAAATACTTTCAGGCTTCAGGGGGAGGGCTTTCCATGACGGAGGACGCGGCCGCCGGTGAGGGAATCAGCCGGCGCAGGCTGGGCGGTGGGGTGCTGGCTCTCGGCGGGGCGTTCGCGGTGGCGCCGATCCCGTTCGCCGAGGGCTCCGCCGCGCGGGCGGCCGGTGCGGGGACGGCCGCCGCTCCGGCCGCCTCCCCGAACGGCCCCGGGCGGGCGGCGCCCACGCTGCGCCGCGGCTCCGCCGAGCGGGCCGGGCTGATCCGGCGGGAGCTGGACGGACTGGTCGGCGCCGCCGAGGCGTTTCTCGGGCCCTCCCCCGTCCACCCCTGGTACGCGGGCGCCGTGCTGCTCGCGGGGCGCGGTGCGACGGTGGCGTTGCACCGGGCGATCGGCCACGCCGTGCGCTACGCGGCCTACGACGAGACGACCGGCACCGGGGTGGAGCTGCCCGCCGAGCGGCGGATCGCGATGGCCGAGGACACGGTCTTCGATCTCGCCTCGGTCTCCAAGCTCTTCACCTCGCTCCTCGCCGTCCAGCAGATCGAGCGCGGCGCGCTGGAGCTGACGGAGCGGGTCGTCACGTACCTCCCGGAGTTCGCGGGCCCGGACGCCGCGCGGGCCGCCGGCAAGGGCGACATCACGGTGCGCCAGCTGCTGACGCACACCTCCGGGTTCCGCGCGTGGATTCCGCTGTACACGGCGCCGACCCGGGAGGGCAAGCTCCAGCTCCTGTGGGACGAGATCCCGGCGGACCCGCCCGGGACGGTCTACCGGTACTCGGACCTCAACCTGATCACGCTCCAGCTCGTCCTGGAGCGGATCACCGGTCACCCCCTGGACGTGCTGCTGCGTACCGGGATCACCGCACCGCTCGGCATGCGCCGCACGCGCTTCAACCCGCCGGCCTCCTGGCGGCCCGCCATCGCCGCCACCGAGGACGCCCGGCCGCCGTGGTCGGGGCTGGACCGGGGGCTGGTGTGGGGCGAGGTGCATGACGAGAACGCGTACAGCCTGGGCGGGGTCGCCGGGCACGCCGGGGTCTTCTCCGACGCCTGGGATCTGGCGGTCCTCGCCCGTACGCTCCTCAACGGCGGCGCGTACGGCCGGGCGAGGATCCTGCGGCCCGCGTCGGTGGAGCTGATGTTCACCGACTTCAACACGGACTTCCCCGGCGACGCCCACGGGCTGGGGTTCGAGCTCTACCAGCACTGGTACATGGGGGCGATGGCCACCCCCGGCACGGCGGGCCACACCGGGTTCACCGGCACCAGTCTCGTGCTCGACCCGACCACCGACTCGTTCCTGATCGTGCTCGGCAACTCCGTCCATCCGGTACGGAACTGGCGCTCGGGCAGCGCGCCGCGCGTGGCCACCGCCGACCGGATGGCGCGCGCCGTGGCGGTGGCGCCGCCCCGGCGGCGCCCCGCCTGGTTCGGCGGCATGGCCAACGCGACGACCGCCACCCTCGCCCTGCCCCCGCTCACCCCGGTCACCGCAGGGGCGCGGCTGCGCTGCTCCGTGTGGTGGGACACCGAACCGGGGCCGGACGCCCTCTTCCTGGAGGCGTCGGGGGACGGCGGGCGGAGCTGGCTGCCGGTGCCCTTCACCACCGTGACGGCGGGACAGGAGCCGAGGGAGCACCCGGCGGCTTCGGTGACGGGCTGGTCGGGCCGGGTCTGGCACCGGCTGACGGCGGCACTCACGCCGTGGCACGGCCGCGAGACCGTGCTGCGCTGGCGGTACACGACGGACCGGCTGTACGTGGGCCGGGGGGTGTACGTGACCGGTCTGCGGGTCGAGGACGGGGGCCGGGCCCTCTTCGACGAGGCGCGGGGCCGGGACGCGGCGCGGATCACGGCGGCGGGCTGGGCACCCTCGGCGGACTGACCCGGCCCGCCCGCCGCCCACGGCCCCGGCCCGGCCGGCGGGGCCGCGTGCTTACCGGCTGCCGGCTACCGGCCCAGGGCCGCCATCGCCGCGTTGTGTCCCGGCACCCCGCTGACCCCGCCGCCGCGTACCGCGCCCGCGCCGCACAGCAGGACGTTCGGGTGCGCGGTCGCCACGCCCCAGCGGCCGGCCGAGCCGTCCTCGTACGGGAAGGCGAGGTCGCGGTGGAAGATGTGACCGCCGGGCAGCCGCAGTTCGCGTTCGAGGTCGAGCGGTGTCTTCGCCTCGATGCAGGGGCGGCCGTCCTCGTCCAGGGCGAGACAGTCCGCGATCGGCTCCGCCAGCCGCTCGTCGAGCTGGGCGAGGGTCGCCGCGAGCAGCTCCGCGCGCGCCCCCTCGTTGTCCCGCGCGAACAGCCGTGCGGGCGTGTGGAGTCCGAACAGCGTCAGGGTCTGATAGCCCCGCGCGGCGGGTCCCGGGCCGAGGATCGAGGGGTCGGTGAGGGTGTGGCAGTAGATCTCGGAGGGCGGGGCGCTCGGCAGCGCGCCCGCCGCCGCCTGTGCGTACGCCGTGGCGAGCTGGCCGTACCCCTCGGCGATGTGGAAGGTACCGGCGAACGCCTCCCGGGGGTCGACGGAGCGGTCGCGCAGTTCCGGCAGCCGGCGCAGCACCATGTTGACCTTGAGCTGGGCGCCTTCCGCGGCGGGCGGCGGTTCCTCGCCGAGGAGCGCGGCGAGGTCCCGGGGCGAGGCGTTCACCAGGATGTGACGGCCCCCCACCACGCCCTCGGCGTCACCGGTGCGGAAGGTGACCTCGGCGTGTGTCCCGTCGGTCGCCACGGCGGTCACCTCGTGCCCGGTGGCGATCTCCGCGCCCGCCGCCCGTGCCGCGCCGGCCAGCGCGTCGGTGAGCGCGCCCATGCCGCCGACGGGGACGTCCCAGTCGCCGGTCCCGCCGCCGATCACGTGGTAGAGGAAGCAGCGGTTCTGTACGAGTGAGGGGTCGTGGGCGTCGGCGAAGGTGCCGATGAGCGCGTCGGTGAGCACGACACCGCGGACCAGGTCGTGGTCGAACCGCTCCTCGATCGCGGAGCCGATCGGTTCCTCGAACAGCATCCGCCAGGCGGCCTCGTCGTCGATCCGGTCGCGCAGCGCCGCGCGCGTGGGCAGCGGTTCGGTGAGGGTGGGGAAGACGCGTTCGGCGAGGCGGGCCGTCGTCGCGTAGAAGGCACGCCACGCCGCGTACTCCTTGTCGGAGCCGGTCAGCGCGGCGAAGGAGTCCCGCGTGCGCCCCTCGCCGACCAGCAGTCCCCCGTCACCGAGGGGGGTGTACGAGGAGACGGTGCGCTTGCGCACGGCGAAGCGCAGCCCCAGCTCCCGCACGATCGTGTCGGGCAGGAGGGAGACGAGGTACGAGTAGCGGGAGAGCCGGGCGTCCACCCCGGGGAAGGGACGGCTGGAGACGGCGGCGCCGCCGGTGGCGCCGAGCCGTTCGAGGACGAGGACGGAGCGTCCCGCGCGGGCGAGGTAGGCGGCGGCGACCAGGCCGTTGTGACCGCCGCCCACGATGACGGCGTCGTACGAGGTGTGTGCGGGCATGGCCCTTGGTAACACGTGGATGATCTCGGGGCCAGAGGGGCGCGGAGCCCGGAGGGGCGCGGGGACGGTCCGCTGTCCGGGGCGGTTCAGTAGCCGCGGGCGCCGTGCTGCTGGCGCAGGGCCGCCACCTGCCGGTAGAGCTGGACCGCCTCCGCTCCCCTGCCGAGCTGTTCCAGGCAGTGCGCCTCGTCGTTGCGGCTGGCGAGCGCGTCGGGGTGGGTGGCGCCGAGGACCCGGTCGCGGGTGTCCGCGACCTGGCGGTAGACGGACAGGGCGTCGGACCAGCGGCCGAGCCAGCCCAGGCCGACGGCGATCTCGCGGCGGCTGACCAGGGTGTCGGGATGGTCGGCGCCGAGCACGCGTTCGCGGGCCGCGCAGACGTCACGGGACTCCGCGAGCGCCTCCTCCCAGCGGGAGAGCCGGCCGAGGTTGACGCCGAGGCCGTGCCGGGCGCGCAGGGTCTCGGGGTGGTGGGGGCCCTGGATCCGGGTACGGTCCGCCACCAGCTCGCGGTAGAGCTCCAGCGCCTCCGTGCTCTCGCCGAGCCGCCCGAGGCTGATGCCGACCTCGTAGCGGGCGGCGAGGGTGTCGGGGTGGTCGGCGCCGAGGGATTCGGCGCGGGCGGCGGCGACCTCGCGGTAGGCGGCGAGCGCCTCGGGCCAGCGGCCGAGCTGGCCGAGCGCGTACGCCACCTCGTACCGGCTGATCAACGTGTCGGGGTGGCCGGGGCCGAGCACCCGGGCGCGCGCCGCGGCCACCTCGCCCGCGAGCCGGTGGGCGTCCTCCAGCCGGCCCAGCCGGCCGAGGTTGTAGGCCAGGTTGTGGCGGCAGCGCAGGGTGTCGGCGTCGTCGGGGCCGATGGTGCGCTCGCGGGCGGCGAGGACCGCCGTGAACACCTCGTGGGCCTCGAAGTACCGGCCGAGCTGGCCGAGTACGTACGCCGTCTCCTGACGCGCGGCGAGCGTCTCCGGGTGGTCGGGGCCGAGGGCCCGCTCGCGGCCCTCCGCGACGCGGGTGAACTCGCGCAGCGCGTCCGCCGTGCGGCCGGTCCTGCTCAGGGTGAAGCCGACCTCGTAACGGCTGCCGAGGGTGTCGGGGTGGTCCGGGCCGAGCGCGTGCTCGCGTTCGGCGGCGACCGCGCGGTGCACCTCCCCCGCCTCCTCCCAGCGGCCCAGCCGGCCGAGGCTGAGACCGGCGTTGTGTCTGCTGGTCAGGACGGCGAGCTGTTCGGGCGGCGGGGTGGGCCGCCCGGTGGCGGACGGCCCGGGCCGGCGGTCCCCGGCGCGCGGGGCGGTCGCGGTGGTCCACTCACCAGTGAGCCCGGCGGTGTGGTCGGGCGGGGTGGGCCGCAGGTCGGCGAGGCCGATCGCCTTGTGTCCCGTGGTCATGGCGCGGGTCCAGGACGGCAGGGGCGCTCCGTCGGGGCGCGCCGTCCCGTGCCCGCCCGCGGGGTGGGCGGCCGTGGCCGCGCCGGGGCCGCCGAGCGCGGGGTAGCCGTAACCGCCCGATCCCGGGCCGAGTCCGGCGCCGGCCCGGGATGCGCTGATCCGGCGGCGGAGGTCGCCCGCGTCGGCGGGGCGCTCCTCGGGGGTCTTGGCCAGCAGGTCGAGGACGATCCCGTCGAAGAAGTCGGGCAGTTCCGAGCGGTGGCCGCTGGGCGCCTCGGGGACGGTGTCGCGGTGGCCGACCAGCACCGACCAGGCGTCCTCCAGGTCGAACGGCGGGGCGCCGGTGGCGATCTCGTACAGCACGCACCCGAGCGAGTAGAGATCGCTGCGGTGGTCGACCTGGCCGCCGGCGATCTGCTCGGGCGACATGTAGTGCGGGGTCCCCATGGCGATGCCCGTGCCGGTGAGGCGCGAGGTGAAGCCGATGTCCCGGCCGAGGCGCGCGATGCCGAAGTCGCAGATCTTCACGGCGCCGCTGGTGAGCCGCATGATGTTGGCGGGCTTCAGATCGCGGTGGACGATGCCCTGTTCATGGGTGTACGCGAGCGCGTCCGCGACCTGCTCGGCGATGTCGACGACATCGGGCACCGGCAGCGGGTTGCCGTGGTCCATCAGGAGCTGGCTGAGGTTGCGGCCCTCCAGCAGCTCCATGACGAGGTAGAGGACGCCGTCGTACTCGCCGAAGTCGTGGACGACGGTGACGCCCCGGTGCTGGAGCGCGGCGGCGACGCGGGCCTCGCGGCGGAACCGCTCGCGCATGATGCGGGTGAAGGAGTCGTCACGCTGCGGGCCGAGCGGTTTGAGGCATTTGACCGCGACCTGCCGGCCGAGCGACTCGTCGCGTGCCCGCCAGACCTCGCCCATCCCGCCGCGTCCGATGAGATCGAGCAGCCGGTAACGGCCCTGGATCAGCATGCTGTCCGCCATCGCGTGCTGTGGCCCCCCGTCACTCTCGCTGCGCCCTCCCCGGCCCGTCCAGTATGGCGGCCCTGGCCTGGAGTGTGTACGGGTCGGGGCACGTGTCGGGCCCTACGGTCTGTCGTTCGGATCAGGCTGGGCTCGCGTGCCCTGGCCCGTGGTGCCCCTACGGTGATCCGCCGAGGGTGCGCCCAGGTTATCGCCGTGCCGGGGTGTGCCTCGCCGCGCGGTGCTCCGCCCGTCAGGAACGGCGGACCGCCCCTGACGGGCGGAGCCGCGTCCGGCGTTGCACGATGGCAGCATGCTGCTGGCACCGCTCGCCCGTGTCTCCCGGGAGGTCGCCGAGAGCTCGGCGCGGACCCGGAAGATCTCGCTGCTGGCCGGTGTCTTCCGGACGGCCGGGCCGGGGGACGTGCCCGTCGTCATCCCGTATCTGGCGGGCCGGCTGCCGCAGGGGCGGATCGGGGTCGGCTGGAACGCGCTGAAGGACCCGCCGCCGCCCGCGGGCCGGGCCACGCTGACCGTGCACGGGACCGACGCCGTGTTCACCGAACTCGCGGCCGTCGCCGGGGCCGGGGCCCAGGGGGAGCGACGGCGGCTGGTACGGGAGCTGTTGGGGGCGGCCACCGAGGAGGAGCAGCGGTTCCTCGTGGGGCTGATCTCCGGCGAGGTGCGTCAGGGCGCGCTGGACGCGGTCGCCGTCGAGGCGCTCGCGCAGACGGCGGGCGCCTCCCCGGCGGCCGTACGGCGGGCGGTGATGCTGGCGGGCTCGCTGCAGCCGGTGGCCGAGCGGCTGCTGGCCGAGGGTCCGCACGTACTGGAGGAGTTCCTGCTGACGGTGGGCCGTCCCGTCCTGCCGATGCTCGCCCAGAGCGCGACGAGTGTGGCGGAGGCGGTCGACCGGCTCGGGGAGTGCGTGGTGGAGGAGAAGCTCGACGGGATCCGGGTGCAGGTGCACCGGAGCGGGTCCACGGTACGGATCTTCACGCGCACGCTCGACGAGATCACCGGCCGGCTGCCGGAGGTGAGCACGGCGGCGCTGGGGCTGGACGGCGACCGGTTCGTGCTGGACGGGGAGGTGATCGCGCTGGACGAGCGGGGCAGGCCGAGGCCGTTCCAGGAGGTCGCGGGCCGGGTCGGGTCGCGTACGGACGTCACGTCGGCCGCTGCGGCGGTGCCGCTGTCGCCGGTCTTCTTCGACGTCCTCGCGGCCGACGGCGAGGATCTGCTCGATCTGCCGTGCGCGGACCGGTACGAGGTGCTGGCACGGCTGGTGCCCGGGCCGATGCGGGTACGGCGGCTGGTCGTCCCGGGCGGCGGCGGGGCGCCCCTCGACGCCGGCGCCGGGGAGGAGTTCCTCCGGGAGACCCTGGACCGGGGGCACGAGGGCGTGGTGGTGAAGGCGCTCGACACCCCGTACAGCGCGGGCCGCAGGGGCGCCGGCTGGCTGAAGGTGAAGCCGGTGCACACCCTGGATCTCGTGGTGCTGGCCGCCGAGTGGGGACACGGCAGACGGACCGGGCGGCTCTCCAACCTCCATCTCGGCGCGCGGCGGGACGACGGCTCGTTCGTGATGCTGGGCAAGACGTTCAAGGGGCTGACGGACGCGATGCTGGAGTGGCAGACGGACCGGCTGCGGGAGCTGGAGCTGCGGGACGACGGGTTCACCGTGACCGTACGTCCGGAACTGGTCGTGGAGATCGCCTACGACGGGCTGCAGCGGTCGTCCCGCTACCCGGCCGGAGTGACACTGCGCTTCGCGCGGGTGGTGCGCTACCGGGAGGACAAGACGGCGGAGGAGGCGGACACGGTCGGGGCGGTGCTGGCGGCCCACGGCCGGGCCCCGCGCCGGCCGGACTGAGC
>NZ_JBHYZP010000059.1:0-36862 GCF_042752355.1 Streptomyces sp. NPDC059255 | reverse complement strand
GGCCGGAGCCGTGTCGGTGCCGGCCCGGCAGCGACATGGCACCGGCCCACTGCTCGTGCGGTGCCCGCGATACGCCCGGTCGGGCCCGAGTGGCGCCCGTGTGGTGCCCGTGGTGAAGATCGTGACGGAAGCTCTTGCCGAGCCCCTGTTCGCCGTGCGTAAAGTTGGTTCAGGCCAAAGGAGTTGTGCCGGTGGGCGGGGGCGGCGGCCGGGCATTTGTGCGGTGAAACGTGTATGACGGTGAACTTTTGGCAAAGTGAATTGTTTCGTTTTCACATTCAAGTGGAGGCAGTGGCGGGTGTGCCGCGTGCGGAATCCCCGCCGCACAGCCGCTCGATATCTTTGCAATCTTCGTAATCTTCGTTCCGATTTGTCCAACTCGACTACCTATGGGCCTTTATGGCCTTCCGTTCAGTGAAAAGCTTGGTAGTCGTGGATTGAGCTGGATAAAGTGCCGATGCGGGTGTATTCAGCAGTGAGCGACCCGCGGTTCCCGGCGGGCTCCGCCGGTAACCGGATTGAAACGGGGAATCAGTACGTGTCGACCGCAATCGCCGTCACCAGCGCCGACCTGGTGCTGCCGGCGCAGGATCAGCAGACGCCCACCGCGGCGGCCTTCAAGCCGCCCGAGGCGCAGTCGTTCGAGGACGCGCTCACCGACATGCAGATGCTGGTCGAGCAGTACGGATATGTCGTCGCCGTCTATCCGTCCACGATTCCGGCCGCGTACGAACGTCGGCTGCTCGCCGTGCGGTCCGTCCTGGAGACGGACCGCGTCGCGCTGCTCAGATCGGAGCTGCCGCCGCTCGGACTGGCCGTACTCGTACGGCAACTGCGCCAGTTGTCCATCTGTGACTTCAGTCCCGGTGTGGTCGCCTCGGCCGCCCGGCTGCTCTCCCACTACATCCACGCGGGGGCGGTGCTCGGCTCCGTCGCCAAGCTGGACCGCGTCCCCGTCAGTCTCAAGGCGCACGCCAGGTCGTGGGTGCCGGGGTCGCAGTTCGGTGTGGTCGCCAGCCCGCAGCCGCAGCTCGTCAAGATCGGCTCCGGCGAACTGACCGGTCCCGACTTCGCGACCCAACTCCTGGTCGCCCGGGGGCAGTCGCAGTCCGACTGGGTCGCCTCCACGCTCGCCCCCGCCTGGCAGGTCGCGGGGGTGTCCGAGGCCGAACTGCCCGCGGATTCCGCGCGGTGGTGGGGCACCGGCAAGCTCGTCGAATTCGCGGCACACCTTCCGGACATCTCGGTAACGTACCAATTGGTGGCATCCGTCCGGCGTGAACGGTGTCATTGGTGCGGAATGGAGTTGATAGGGGACCGGTGCGGCTTCTGTTCCTCACCGCTGCACACTCCGGAGAACCAATCTCAGCCAACTGGTGTCCTGAACGATGGGGCTCCTGTGGGTAAGGAGCCGTAGTCGCGGGAGCCGTGGGTCACTACGGAGTCGCAACGGAGCTGCTACGGAGCCCTACAGACACCTGACACACAACGGCGGACACTGCTAGGCAGTACGGGGGTGGTTCTCCGCCGTACAACTGGCAAACGCTCCACGCCCGCCGTCCGTTCCCTCCGCTCCATCAGTTCCCTCCGTACTCACCGAATCACCGCCGGCCCGCTCACCCGCACCCCAGCCGCAGCTCCGCCTCTCCGCTCTCCTGTCCGTCCGCACCAACGTCCCCGATCGAGGTTGTACGGTCCATGAACTCCCGCCAGCGCCGTGGCGTCATACTTCTGCTTCTTTCCGTTCTTTGCGCCTTCGCCGCGTTTGTCGGTGTCCTTTCGGTGATCAGCGACGTGAATTCGAAGGTCGGCCCCGAAGTGACCGCCTACCGGATCAAGTCGGACGTGGCCCCTTACGAGGCCCTGCGGAATGATCAGTTCGAGAAGATCACCATGCCGAAGCGCTGGCTCTCCGACAACGCGGTCACCAACCTCTCCGAGGTCGGCGGCAAGGTCGCCATCACCCAGCTGCGCAAGGGCTCGCTCCTCCAGAACGACATGATCGTCAAGCGTCCCGCGCTCCAGCCCGGGGAGCAGGAGATCGCCATCATGATCGATGCCGCCACGGGCGTGGCGGGCAAGATCACCCCGGGGGCCTCGGTCAACGTCTTCGCCACGTTCGCCGCCGAGAGCCAGGGCGCGGCGGCGCAGTCGAAGATCATCGTCTCCAACGCGAAGGTGCTGGACGTCGGCAAGCTGACCGCGCTGGAGCCGAGCAGGGACTCGAAGAACCAGACCACCGAGGCCGTCCCGATCACCTTCGCCCTCAAGACGCTTGACGCCCAGCGCATCGCGTACGCGGAGTCCTTCGCGCAGCACGTCCGCCTCGCGCTCGTCGCTCCCGGCAGCGACACCACGCTCCGTCCCGGCGAACGCACGTACGAGCTCGGCAAGGACAAGTGAGGTACTCATGTCCACGAGGATCATCCCGGCCGTCGGGGACGCCGACGCGGCCAGATCCATTACGACCCTGCTCAGCCAGCTCCCCGACGTGGAGCCGGCACCGCCCGTGTCGGACTCGACGCAACTGATCGACCTGCTCGCCCGGCTCGCCGGGGAGTCGCTCGACGAGTTGCCCGAAGTGGTCCTCGTACACGAGCGGATCGGCCCGGTCCCCGCGCTGGAGCTGATCCGCGAGGTGGCGCTCCGCTTCCCGGCGGTCGGGGTCGTCCTCGTCACGGCCGACGCCAGCCCCGGGCTGTTCGCGGCGGCCATGGACTCGGGCGCCCGCGGTCTGGTCGCGATGCCCCTCAGCTACGAGGAACTGGCCAACCGCCTCCAGGCCGCCGCCCAGTGGTCGGTCGGCGTCCGCCGCCACCTCGGCCACGGCGGCGACGTCTTCACGGGCCCCGGCGGTACGGTCGTCACGGTCACCGGGGCCAAGGGCGGGGTGGGCGCGACGCTCGTCTCGATCCAGCTCGCCCTGGCCGCCCAGGCGTCCGGCAGGACGGTGGCACTGGTCGACATGGACCTCCAGGCCGGCGATGTCGCCTCGTACCTCGACGTCCAGTTTCGCCGGTCGATAGTCGACCTGGCCGCCATCACGGACATCTCACCCCGCGTCCTGTCCGACGCCGTCTTCAGCCACGGCAGCGGCCTGGCCCTGCTCCTCGCCCCGGGCGAGGGCGAACGCGGCGAAGAGGTCACCGACCGCGCGGTCCGCCAGATCGTCAGCGCGCTCCGCTCGCGGTACGAGGTGGTCGTCATCGACTGCGGCACCCAGATGACGGGCGCCAACGCCGCCGCCGTGGAAATGGCCGACAGCGCCATCCTGGTCACCACGCCGGACGTGATCGCGGTCCGGGGCGCGAAGCGCATCGTACGGCTGTGGGACCGGCTCCAGATCCGCAAGGCGGAGGAGACGACGACGGTCGTCAACCGCTACAGCCGCGCCACGGAGATCCAGCCGCCCCTGATCCAGAAGATCACCGGCACGCGGCTGGCGGCCTCCGCCGTTCCGGCCAACTTCAAGGAACTCCAGAGCGTGGTGGACGCGGGCCGGCTGCACGAACTGGAGAGCAAGAGCGTCGTCAAACAGGCACTCTGGGGACTGGCCGGAGAACTGGGCCTGGTGAAGGTCCCCGAGGCCGCCGAAAAGAACGCCAAGTTCCGCAACGACCGGGGCGCGATCGGCACCCGCCGCCGCAGAGGCGCGGGAGGGCGGTCGGGCTCGGGCTCCGGCTCCAACGAGGGGAATGGCTGACCATGTGCGCTTCGGGGGAACGAACTGGCCGGCAGAAGGCGGTATACGGCATGGGCGGGGCGGGCTCCACCCACCCCGCCCGGGCGGGCCTCGCGTGCCCACGACCGCCCGGCCGTGACCGGGAGCGGATCCGCTCCCGGTCACGTGGCCGTACTCCTGTTACTCCCCCTGCCCCTGCTCCGGCCCGCGACCGGGGACAGACCGCGATCGAGTTCGTGGGCGTCACGCCGCTGATCATCCTGCTCTGCGTCGCGCTCTGGCAGTGCGCGCTGATCGGCTACACCTTCATCCTCGCGGGGAACGCGGCGGACGTGGGGGCACGGGCGGGCGCCGGAACCCAGGGCTCCCCGAGTGCCCAGCAGGCGGCGTGCGAGCAGGCGGCGGGGGAAGACCTGCCGAGCGCTTGGACCGGCGAGGTGGGCTACGCATGCGGCGGGGAGCTTGGCCTCTATCGCGCCACGATCACGCTCCATGTCCCGGTCCTCATGCCGGGCGCGCTGAACTTCCCGTTCAAGGTCGACGGGGATGCCGCGTCGGTCAAGGAGAGCTGAACCATGACAGAGCGCAAGGACACCACCCGCCGGAGTCGCCGTCGCAGTGAGTCCGGCCAGGTCGCCATCGAATATCTGGGCTTCATTCCGCTGCTGTTGATCGTGGGGCTCCTGGCCATCCAGCTCGGGATCGCCGCGTACGCCGCGAACCAGGCGGGCACGGCAGCCCGTGTGGCGGCGCGGACGGCGAGCCAGGATGCCCTGGACCAAGAGCTGGACCCCGAACCGGCGGGGCACGCCGCGATCAGCAACTGGCTTTCGGACGATCTCAAATTCGACCCCCCGGGTGTCAACGCCCGAGACGTTACCTACACAGCCAGGATCAAGGTCCCGTCCGTAATTCCGGGCATGGAAGGCCGCTGGGGAGAGGCGACGCGCAGCTCCACCATGCCTCTTGACTGAGCACCACCGGCCCGGCTGGCATCCCAGCAGGCCAGCATCACCGAGGAGTTACGCACCATGAGCCTGCGGGCACGGATCACCTCCCCCGAGGAGAACAGCGCGACGGGGGAAGACAGCCACCTCGTCGTCACCTACCGCGCCAAGCTGCTGGAAGAGATCGACCTCGCCGAGATGTCCGCCCTGGCGGCCGCCGAACGGCGCACCCGGCTGGAGCGCGTCCTCGGACACATCATCAGCCGCGAGGGTCCGGTCCTCTCCACGGTGGAGCGCGCCCAGCTCATCCGCCGGGTCGTCGACGAGGCCCTGGGCCTCGGCATCCTGGAGCCTCTGCTGGAGGACGCCTCGATCACGGAAATCATGGTGAACGGGCCCGATCAGATCTTCGTCGAGCGCGGCGGCCGGGTGGAGCAGCTCCCGATGCGCTTCGGCTCGCACGACCAGCTCATGCAGACCATCGAGCGCATCGTCTCCACCGTCAACCGGCGTGTCGACGAGTCCAACCCGATGGTCGACGCCCGACTGCCCTCCGGCGAACGTGTCAACGTCATCATCCCGCCGCTCTCCCTCACCGGCGCCACGCTCACCATCCGCCGGTTCCCGCGCGCCTTCACCCTGACCGAGATGCTCAACTTCGGCTCGCTGGACGACCAGATGGTGCTCCTGCTGTCCGGGCTCGTCCAGGCGAAGTTCAACATCATCGTCTCCGGTGCCACCGGCACCGGCAAGACGACCCTGCTCAACGCGCTCTCCGGGCTGATCCCCGAGGGGGAGCGCATCATCACCATCGAGGACTCCGCCGAACTCCAGCTCCAGCAGGCCCATGTGATCCGGTTGGAGTCCCGCCCGGCCAACGTCGAGGGCAAGGGGCACATCAGCATCCGTGACCTTGTCCGGAACTCGCTGCGTATGCGCCCCGACCGTATCGTCGTCGGTGAAGTCCGAGGCGGAGAGTCGCTCGACATGCTCCAGGCGATGTCCACCGGTCACGACGGGTCCCTCGCCACAGTTCACGCGAACAACGCCGAGGACGCGCTGATGCGTCTCCAGACCCTGGCCTCGATGTCCGAGATCAAGATCCCCTTCGAGGCGCTGCACGATCAGATCAACAGCGCCGTGGATGTGATCGTCCAGCTCACCCGGCACGCCGACGGTTCTCGCCGGGTCACGGAGATCGCGGTACTCGACTCGCACGGCAGGGACGCGTACCGCATCGTCAGCGCAGTCCGCTTCCGAGCCCGCCCCATGGACGCCGACGGACGGATCCAGGGCACTTTCCAGTACTTCCCGCTCCCGCGACGCGTGGCCGAGCGTCTCTACATGGCCAACCAGCCCATTCCGCAGGCTTTCGGAGTCGCCGCGTCCGAAGAACAGCTCCTCACCCGAGAGGCCAAGTAGGTAGCCCGTCATGAACAATCTCGTTCTCCCCACGATCGGCGTCACCCTGCTGTGCTGCCTGTTCGGCGTCATGGGTGTGCACGCCTACGCGGCGGGCAAGTCCCAGCGCCAGGCACTCGTCGACCGGCTCTCGTCCACCGGCCAGATACCGGTCGTCGGCCGGCGCCGCCGGTTCGGCGGACTGGACCGCAGGCTCCGCAAGACGAAGTTCGGCAAGAAGCTCGAACTGAAACTGGTCTCGACCGGTCTCGACATCACCCCGGGTGAGTACTTCGTTTATGTGATCGCGGGGGTGGGCGCGCTCTGGCTGATCGCGTCGTCGGTCCTCGCCTCCTTCTTCGGCCCGCTGGCCGGGCTCCTGGCGCTGTGGGGTGCCAACACCTTCCTCAACTGGCAGCGCGCCAAGCGCACCGAGCGCTTCATCAACCAGCTTCCCGAGCTGTCCCGCATCCTCGCCAACGCCACCCAGGCCGGCCTGGCGCTCCGTACGTCGATCGCCATGGCGGCCGACGAACTGGAGGCGCCGGCGGGCGAGGAGCTGAGCTGGGTCGCGCGCCGGCTGGCCGTCGGGGAGTCCCTCGACAACGCCCTCGGTGAGTTGTCCGAGCGGCTGCCCTCCCGTGAACTGGTCGTCCTGGTGACCACACTGGTGCTCTCCAACCGGGCCGGTGGTACGGTCGTCAGCTCGCTGCGCAACCTCACGGAGACGCTGGAGGAGCGCAAGGAGACCCGTCGTGAGGTCAAGACGCAGCTCTCCCAGGTGACGGTGACCGCGTACGCCGTCCCGGGCTTCGGCTTCGCCGCGCTGCTCCTGCTGAACGCCGTGATGCCAGGAGCCCTCGACCGTATGACCAGCGCGCTCATCGGGCAGGCCGCCGTCATCGTCGCGCTGATTCTCTATGCCATCGGATTCGTTGTGATCCGCCGCCTGTCCCGTATCGACATCTGAGGGGAGAGGCAGATATGGAACTGCTGCTCGCGCTCGTGATCGGGCTCGGTGTGTACGGAGCCCTCCACGGCATCCGTATGTACCGGGCCGATGCCAAACTCCCCGGTGACCTCGCCATCGCGCTGGAGGTCGGCTCCACCCGTACCAGCGCCGTCGGCTCCGGCATCGACCGGCTCGGCATGCGCTGGGCCCCCGCCGTGCTGCGGATGATGGGCCCCAAGCAGGTCAACAAGAAGCGCCGTCAGATCGACCTCGCGGGTAATCCGGGCGGTCTCACCATCGACCGTTACGCCGCCCGGCGCGCCGTCTACGGAGCTCTTGGCTTCGCGGGTGCCTTCTCGATGATCATCCGCGGCCAGGTACTCCTGTCCGCTGTGATGATCCTCTTCGGTCTCTTCTGGATCGAGGTGGGCATCTGGTCCGCCGTCCGCGTCCGCAGGGACCACATCGAACGGACCCTGCCCGACTTCCTCGACGTCCTCGCCGTCGTCGTCAGCGCCGGCCTCGGATTCCGGCAGGCGCTCGACCGCGTCTCCGAGAAGTACGCAGGGCCCTGGTCCGACGAACTGCGCATCACCCTGCGCCAGATGGACATGGGCGTCAGCCGCCGCCAGGCGTTCGAGGAACTGCGTAAGCGCAACGACTCCGAGCAGGTCGCGATGTTCGTAACCGCCCTCCAGCAGGGTGAGGAACTGGGCGCGCCGATCGTCGACACACTGATCGCCATCGCCAACGACATGCGCCGTACGGACGCCCAGAACGCCCGGCGCAAGGCGGCCAAGGCCGTTCCCAAGGCGACCTTCGCGGTCACTTCGTTCCTGCTGCCGGGGACGCTGCTGCTGCTGACCGTCGGCTTCGTGTACGGGGCGAACGTGGACTTCAGTTTCCTGGGCGGCTGACATGACACACACAACGGGGGAAGCAGGAAAGGGGGTGTCAGGCACATGGCAGGCCAACTGGCGCGGCTGCGCGACGGGTTGACCGCGGAACTGCGGATCGCACCGACGGAGCCCGAGGCGGCACCGGCACTCTCCCTGCAGCTCAACGCGCTCCAGGCGATGTGCCGTCAGGTCTTCGGATTCCGGCTCGCGATGATTGCCATGGCCACTCCGTTCGCGCTGGCGGGCACTGCGCCCGGCGCGCCGACGGTGCTGGTCAGCGGGGCCGTCCTGGTCACATTCATGGGCTCGTACGTCCTCTTCCGCGACTGGGAGCGGTTCGGTCCGCTGCTGCTCAGGCATCCGTGGCTGCTGGGGGCGGACACCGTCTTCGGCGCCCTCCTGCTGATCACCGCCACACCCGATTCGACCCTGGGGTACGTCACCGTCTGTACCCCGCTGCTGGCGGGTCTTGTCTACGGCTGGCGGGGCGCGGCGCTCTTCACGTCGCTCCAGATCGCGATCCTCGCGATGGTCTACCTGACCAGCGAGAAACTCAGTGCCACTGTCGCGACGGCGCTTCTGCTGCCCGGCTTCTGCGTCATCGCCGGCGCGGTCGGCGTCACCCTGCGCGGGCTGCTGCTCCGCTTCGGCAGCGCCAGTCAGGCGCTGACCGAGACCCGGGCACGGCTTGCCGTGAGCGAGGCGATCGAGCAGGAACGGGCCCGGCTCGCCCGGGAGATGCATGACTCCGTCGCCAAGACACTGCACGGACTGGCGATGGCGGCCGAAGGTCTCGCGGGCTCCGCCGGCCGGATGGACGCGCAGACCGTACGGCAGCAGGCGGAGCTGGTCGCACGCTCGGCCCGGCGTGCGGCGAGCGAGTCACGGGAACTGCTCTCGGACCTGCGCCGCGAATCGGGGCTCGACGGGGGCGTGGCCGTCATGGACGAACTCGCCGCCCGGACCGATGACTTCGGTCGCCGCAGCGGCTTGGAGGTGTCGTTCCGGCAGTTCGGAGACGAGACCATCCCCACCATGCCGCACGTGGTGGCCCGGCAGTTGCTCACGATCGCCTCGGAGGCGATGGAGAACGCGCATCGCCATGCCGGGCCGGAGACGGTGGACGTGTCCGCCGGCACCGTGGGCGATCAGTTCCGTATCAGCGTCTACGACAACGGCCGGGGACTTCCGCCCGGCACCACCCTCGACGGTCTCCGGCGGGCCGGCCACTTCGGCCTCGTCGGGATGGTCGAACGGGCCGCCGTGATCGGGGCTCGTATCCGGATCGGCAGGGGCAAGGCGTCGGCCGGTACGGAAGTACGTGTCGATCTGCCGCTGGTGGCCCTCCGCTCGGTGCCACCCCCCGAACAGAACTGACCGCCCCGCTTTCCGCACCCGACCACTCCCCAGAGAGGAGACCGCACGATGCCGGACGACCCTTCCCACACTTCAGGGCAGCAGCACATGCCACGTCATGCGTCCCAGTACACGTCGGCGCACGACGGGGCTCCTCACTCCCCGCTGCCCTCCATACCGCTCCCCGCCGCTCCGCCCGCCGTCGAGGCGACAGGGCTGCCGGACTTCCCGGGCCCCACCGCCGCCGCACCGTTGCGGGTGGTCGTTGCCGACGACAACCCGGTCGTACGCGCCGGGCTCACGGCGCTGCTCTCCGGCCGGGACGACATCCAGGTCGTCGGCGAGGCCACGGACGGCCGCCAGGCTTACGAGGTGGCCCGGCGGACCGGCCCCGACGTCGTCCTGCTCGACGTACGGATGCCGGGTGTCGACGGCATCTCGGCCCTGCCGCACCTCGTACGGATATCCCCGGTCATGATGCTGACGTACAGCCGGGAGAGCGAGATCGTCCACGAGGCGCTGCGGCTGGGCGCCGGCGGCTACCTGGTCCACGGGGAGTTCAGCGCGGACCAACTCGTGTCGGCCGTACGGGACATCAAACAGGGGCGCGCCCACTTCACCCCCACGGCGGCCAACGCCCTGCTGGACCACATGCGCCGCGGCCCGGCCCCCGCGCAGGGCCGGTCGCTTCCGGAGGGGCTGGGCACGGTGTACACGACGGGCGTCCCCTACGGCGGCGGCCCGCAGCCCCCGACCGACCTCCCACATCAAGATGCGAATGCACATGCAAACGCTTCGGGAGTCCCCTCGCCCAGAAGTGTAAGAACCGGCCAAAAGGCTGACGTGTTGGCGCTGAACGGGCCTCGTGCCCCTCAAGGGGTTTCGCAAATGCAATCCAATGTGGCACAGTCCAGGGGTGGGCCGCAGAGTGCCTCCGGAGGCCACAACCGGGAAGAGTTCGGGCTGAGTTCGCGGGAGGTAGAGATCATGGAGCTGATCGCGTCCGGAATGAGCAATCAGCAGATCGCCGCCACCTGTTTCATCAGCGAGAAGACGGTCAAGAACCACATCAACCGGATCTTCGCCAAGCTGCACTGCGGCAGTCGGAGCGAAGCGATAGCGAAGTGGCTCGGCATGACGCCGGGCGGGGGCGCGGGGGCGGTCGGTCATGGTTGAACGGGGGCGTGCGCGGCGCGAGCCAGCAGGGCGGCGCGCCGTGAGCGAGCCGGTCCGCCCGCGCACGGCTATGCGCTCTGTGGGTACGACTACGGATCCGGGCGCGGAATTGGGCCTGCGGACCCAGCCGACGCGCGGGAGGGCCCAAGCCTCGCTTTGGGCCCGGGATTGGGCCCTGGGGCCCTCTGGCGGACCTGGGGGTTCGGCGTACCTTTCTCATGTCGCCAACGGAACCGGCCAGGAGGAAGCCGGTAACGGGAGCGGCGTGGAAAAGACTTACTCGTCGGCCGGCAGGCGGTCGGCCGAACCCGGAGGGGAACCCCATGTCGAACAACATGATGCTGAAGGCCGCCGTCGACACCAAGATCCGCGTGAACGGCTGGGCGAACACTGCCGTCTCGAAGATCCAGAAGCGCTACGAGGCCGGGGACCGCGGCCAGACGGCCTTCGAGTACCTGGGCATCATCCTCGTGGTCGTCGCGATCATCGGTGGCATGGTGGCCTCGGGGATCGGCTCGGCGATCACGACTCGCATCACCGAGCTGGTTGGCACCATCACCGCCGGATGATCCAGCACCGATACCGCGATCGAGGGCAGGCTTTCCCCATCTACATTGTGATGGTGGCGAGCCTGCTCTTTCTCGCGTTGGCTTTCTTCGCGGTCGGCAAGGCGTCCGCAGCACGCAACGGTGCGCAAGGCGCGGCAGACGCCGCGGCGCTCGCGGCGGCCCAGGAAGCACGGAATGAGATGGGTACCGGATTTCTCGCCGCTCTGCTGCTGCCTGGCGGGCTGGACGACTTCTTCAGGGGCGACAAGTTTTTTCCCGGCCGTCCATGCGCCGCGGCTCAGGAGCTCGCGGCGAAGAACCGCGCCGATGTGAGGCCCATCGATGGCGTCGGGTCCGGTTGTGACCCGCAGCTCGGCCTTCTGCGGGACGAGATCACTGTCGACGTCAGGACTCGTTACACCGTGGGTGAGTCCGTGATCCCTGGTACGGAGCAGAAACACGCCGCGGCACGGGCGACGGCTGTGGTCGAGTTCCGGTGCTCCCTTCCCGAGCCTGAGCCCGAAGGCAGTGCTTCCCCGGGCGGCGGGGCGGGTGGGGGTGCAGACGATGGTAAAGACGAGGACGAAGAGCCCAGTCCGATCGACTTCACCTGTCACGGTGGACGTCACGTCACCATCGACCCGACCAAACCGGACGCCTGGGCGGATTTGAGCAAGATTCTCTTTACCGTGCACCTGGTCGATGCGGACTGACAGCGAATGACGAGCAAAGGAACAGCAGACATGAGCATTCGGCACATCACGAAGGGCCGCAGGGGAGTGGCGGTGGCCGCACTGGCGGTCACGCTGGCCCTGACTGTGGCTGGCTGCGGTGGCGGCGACAACGACGACAACAACAAGACGGGGTCCGCTCCGTCCTCGCAGTCGTCGGCCGAGAAGGGCAAGGAGCAGGACGCCCCTTCCGCCGACCAACCGGACCCGAATGTGAAGCTCGCCGAGGTTACCGGACGCAGTGGTCTGGTCCTGGTCGTCAATCAGGTCGAGCGTGACTCCGGTGGCTTCCTCACGATCAGTGGGCAGATCAAGAACCCGACGGATCAAGTGGTCAACATGTCCGGGTTTGCGGGGGCCGAGACGCAGGTGGTGTCAATGAGCCCCAACTCTGTCGCAGGCGCCACGTTGATCGACAAAGCCGGCAAGAAGCGCTACTACATTCTGCGGGACACGGAGATGCGCTGCCTTTGCACCATCGGACTGCTGCCGCTTCAGCCGGGCAAGACGGCACCTGTCTTCATGCAGTTCCCCGCACCGCCGGAGGGCACCGCCGACGTTGATCTGGCTCTGCCGTCCTTCGCCGTCGCCTCACTGAAGATCTCCGGGTGATGGTCGACATGGCATACATCCGTACCCGTACGAGGCACCCACGCAGCGCCGGAACAGCAGTGGTGGCGTTCGCGTTCCTGGCGACAGCCCATGTCTTCGGCGCTGGCGTGGCCGTCGCGGACGAGGGCCCGAGCGTTCCGCCGGGTACCGAGGCGTCTGCCACGCCGCCCGTTGAGGTCGACGCCAACTCACCCAATCTGAAGCTGCCCCAGGGCGGTACGCTCGCGCCGGCCAAGGTCCTCGACATCGTGCAGGTGGTCGAGGACCAGGGTGGTGAGGAGCGCCGCGAGGACACCAACGAGGACATCAAGTTTGCGTTGCAGGCAGAGGTCCTCTTCGGTAAGGACAGTGCGCAGCTCGGCAGCAAGGCCAACAGCCGTATCGCCGGGATAGCCAACGAAATCAAGAAGCAAGGCGCGACGAAGGTGCGCGTCTTCGGCTTCACGGACAACCTCGGCTCGTCCGCGCACGGGGATGTGCTCTCCAAGCAGCGCGCGGAGGCTGTGCACAAGGTCCTCGACAGGGAGCTGGCGTCGGCAGGTATCTCCTACGAGATCCGTGGCTACGGCGAGCAGTACCCGATCGCGGACAACAGCACAGAAGAAGGCCGCAAGAAGAACCGCCGAGTAGAGGTCTCTTTCCAGCGCGGCGGCGATTCGTAGGCCTTCATCCCTCACCACGTGAACACTGAGCGGGCGGATCTGCAACGAACACGCAGATCCGCCGCTTTGCGTGCCCTCAGAGCAGATGGTCGGCCTTGCCGGCCTGGATCGCGCGGATCAGGTTGCGCAGAGCGTCACGACCGTCGGTGAGGTACCGGTCCTCTTCGCCGTGGATGGAGATGTATCCATTGCCATCTTCGTCGGTGCCGAGTCGGAAGCAGTTGGCACCCTCTCCGCAGAAGGGCTCCTCCCAGTCGATGTTTGTCACAGCTGGTAACTCCTAAAGATCGTCGGCGATGGCACGGATGAAGTCGCATGACGCGCGAGGTGAAAGCGCAGCATCCCGCATGGCATCCAACTGGGCTCGGTACTTCTGGAGTTGTATGGCCGAGTCGATGAACTCAGACCCATGGGTGCTGTCGAGTTCGACCACATCCAGTTGCGGGACGCGGTCGCCGGCGTGGACGACGGACTGGCCCGCGCCCAGGAAGCCCCCGCCTTGAACGGAATGGCGCGTACGGTGACGTGCTCGCGCTCGGATGCCTCCAGCAGATAAGCCAACTGGCGCTTCGCGGCTTTGGGGCCACCGAATTCCATCCGCAGACCCGCCTCGTGGAGGATCAGGTCAAGCACGGGAGGATCTGGCTTGTCGAGCACTCGGTGACGGTCGAGTCGCAGAGCGACCCGCACGTCTACATCGGCCTCAGGTAGTCGCGGGAAGACGTACGCGAACACGGCGCGCGCATGTTCCTCGGTCTGCACGATGCCCGGCAGGTGGACGGAGAGCGCAATACGCAGTCGGCTCGCGTGCCACTCCATCTCGGCGATGTCCAGGAAACCGGCCGGCAGTCGGCCGCGATACGCCTCCCACCAGCCTTTCTCGCGCTCGGCAGCCATCGCGGCAAGTGCGTCCACCAGAGAGTGGTCCGCACAGCCGTAATTGCCGGCCAGGGTCCGCACGCGGTCGCTGCTGATGCCGGACCGGCCGGACTCCATGTTCGGCACGTTGGTTCGAGGCACGCCGAGCAGTCCGGCGGCGAACGCCGTGGTCATCCTCGCCGCCACGCGCATCTTGCGCAATTCATAACCGAGTCGCCGTTGGCGCTCGGTGGGTGTGCTTCTTGGTGCCACGCGCCCCTCCTGCTACCGCGCGGGAGCCCTCCGGATCGCTCTCTGGGATCAGCACCCTCGCCACCATGACCCGGGCGCGGTCGCCATCTGTGAGGGGCGGCGGCGCCGTTCCCTCTGGCTGCTCGCCGCCGTTGTCGATGACTGGGGCGGCGACTGGGGAGTTGCCGAGGCGCGGTTCCCGCAGCGGGGCGTCAGGTCCTGGGTGACGCTGCGGCGGACGGGGGCCGATTCGGCTGGCTCGCTTCGCTGAACTGGACGTTCTGTCGGTTCCGGCCGGGCGGCTTATGCGGGGACCCGAGCGTGATATTTAGAGCTCGATCGAGAGGTGCGTTGCTTGAGCAACGTATTGCCATGTACTCCCGGTGCCCTGCGTGTCCGCAGAATCTGCTCAAACTGTGGGCCTATGCGGCCGGATGTGATTGGGTCTCTGGGCCCATGCTTCGCGATAGCGAATGTGCTTGAATCTGGTGATCGAGCCGTCACGCGTCGCTGAGGAGTGAGTGCCCAGTCATGTCAGGCATAGGGAGAGCCGCCGTCCCGCCCACACCGCCAGGGCTGTTCGCGTACGGCTCGGGACGGCAGCCGGTGCCGCAGCCGCTTCGGGTCGCGCTGATCTTCGTGCGCGTGCTGTTCGGCCTGACGGTGCTGGGCGGGGCCGGGGTGCTGATGACTGCCGCGTCCGTGGACGCGGTCGATGGTCAACTCCTGGGCCTGCTGGCGTACGCGGCCGCGCCCGGGGTCGTCGGGCTGGTGTTGAGCCGGTGGGCGTGGACGGGCGGGGCATGGGTCCGGTGGGGTTTGCTGGCGGTCCAGGGTTGGTTGCTCGTCGGGGCGTTGAGGACGCTCGGTGACGGGGGCGGGCGTGGCCTGACTCAACTGGTCCTGCCCCTCGCCGTCATCGTGCTGCTGTGTCGCCGGCCGTCACGCGCGTGGTTCCTGCTCGCGCCGTTCGACCGGGCCGAACACCGTCCGTTCCGGCTCGCCCGCATGATCAAGTGGCGTACGGACGGTGGCCAGACGGCGGCGGAGTATCTGGGACTGGTCGTGGTTGTCGTCGCGGTAGTCGGTGGCCTCGTCGCCACAGGTGTAGGCGGCCAGATCACCGGCGGCCTTCGCGCCGCGATCTGCGAACTCAGCGGAAGCGCCTGCCCAGCCGCGGGGCCGAACGGCGGAGGTGGTGGGGCAGGGGGCGACGAGGGCGGCGGCACGAATACCGAGGCCGGCGGGGGGCCGGGCTCCGGCGAATCCGGTGGTGCCGGCAACCCTGGTGGTGATGGCTCGGCCGGCGGTGAGGTGCGTGCCGCCGAGGAGAAGCGCGGTGACGCCGAGGGTGGCAAGAAGGACGGCGGAAACGACGCCAAGGAGGACGAGAGCTGCAGCGGCTGGGCGATCGTCTCCTGCGGGGTCAAGCAAGTAGGAGGTTTCTTCAAGGGGGCCGCTGCCGACGGCTTCTGGGGCGACGTCACCGGAACCTTCGACACGGTCATGCATCCGCTCGACGCTCTGGACGGCATCAAGGAGTACGGCAAGAGTCTCGGTGACCGGTGGAGCGATGACTCCAAGGGTGCCGGCGACAAGTGGGACAAGGGCAACTACCTCGGCGCTGTCTGGGACTGGGGCAAGGCGTCGGGCAAGACGGTTGTGAACGTCGCGGACGATGTGTTCGTCGGCGACGAGGTCCGCGACATGTGGGACAAGGGCGAGTACGGCCGGGCCGTGGGCACGGTCGGCTGGAACGTCGGCTCGCTGTTCATCCCCGGTTACGGCGAAGCCAAGCTGATCGGCAGAATCGGCAAGCTGGGCAAGGGCGCGAAACTGGGCAAGGTCGGCGAACTCGCGGAGAAGGCGTCGGAGGCCGCTGCCAAGGCCCGTAAGGCTGGTGAGGCGGGTGATATCGACGGTGCCCGCAAGGCAGCCGAGGAGGCGCGCGAGCACGCTGACGCTGCCGCCGAGGAGGCGGGCACCAATGGCTGCACGATCGGGATGGGAGGCCGAATCCGCACCCCGTACCGCGGCAGCGTGGGTGTACCCGGGGCGGGCATCGGTGCTGTTGCCGTGGCACGGGCCGCGGTTCCCGTAGGACTCCTCACCGCTGGGAAGTGCGGCGAGGACGTGGACCCGGAGAAGGCCGCGGCCGCGAAGAGGGCAGACACGGAGGCTGATGAGGCCGAGCGAGCTGCGCAGAACGCCAGGCAGAAGCAGCGGGAATGGGACACGATTCCGCAGGTCGTGGGGCCTGCGGCAGGTAAGACGCTCAAGCCCCCGCACCCGCGCCACACCGTCGCCGGAGCCAAGCACGGCAAGGTGAGCGAGAAGAACACCATCATCCTCAAGGGGAACGAGAAAGCCGTCGACGACGACATCAAGGGGATCGCGGAGGGCAAGGCTGATCTCCTCGATGACAAGAACACATACGAGGTCAACGGGCGCCGATACAGGGTGGAAAGCAATGGCCGCACCTACCCTGTGTCAGGCAAAGGGCTCGTGGAGATGGACCGGAACGAGTACGCGGCGCTGAAGGAGATTGCCAGAGCGGGAGGTAGGACGGACTCGCCCGCTTTGACGAGAGACCCGCGCTTCACGGAGCATCCCGAAGCCGTCGAGAAAGCCAAGAATGTCTACGACGGGACCTACCAGTGATCTACAACTTTCTGACCGTGCGCCAGTTGGCGCCGGATGCCATGACGGCAGCCCTGGCCCACGTGGTGGGCGTCCCGCTGGCGGAGGTCGATGTCACAGATCAAGAGGGCGATCAGGAAGGCCGGAACTGGGCGGCGTTGGTGCTCTGCGGTTATGAGGTGCTGATCGGCGATGTGGGAATGGCGTGGGAGGTCTCGGTCTCCGAAGCTGTTTCGGAGCCGCCGGACGAGGCGGCGGCAGCCCTGCGGCTCGCGGACGTCACCGGCGCGACGGTGCTGTACCCGGCGCAGGAAGGGGCACCCTCGACGTACTGGGCCGTCACCGCTGGGGGGATGGTGACCCGTGCCAGGGTGGAGGATTCGGACGACGATGTGCCGGTCAACACCATCGACACCGTGGAGGATCCGGTCCCGGAATTTCCGGGTGCCAGAGTCGAACTGCTCCCGGAGGTCTACCAGGTGGAGAGCATCGCTGTGCCGACCACCAAGGCGTTCGAGGCGGCCACGGACCCGGACGGCATTGCGCACGCCCAGCATCCGGCCAATCGGGCGCGGGAGGAACTGATGCTCTGGGAGCGGCTCGTCCGCCGGATGGCGGGGGACTGGGCGCCGACGGGGCGCTATCCGCTGGAGTCGTACGTGCAGGACCTGGGGACGCGTGACCACCTCGACGTGCGGCTGACGACCGCACCGGCAGAACTGCGGGAGCCTCTCGCCCGGGCGGTCGAGGAACTCGATGCGGTGTTCCTCGCGCATACGGTGGGAGACTGCGGGGAGTTGCTGGGGCGGCTGGCCATGTCGGGTTCGGCTGTCGCTGATGGCGGCTGGTGGTGGCATCGTCGCCCGGTCAGGCTGCCCTGGGTACGACCTGGCGAGACAGGCCGGCCGTGAGCCCGACCGGCGTGACCCGTGCGACCGGCGCACTCGTCGGGTAGGCATCCCGTCTCCGGGGATCGCGCTCACCGCGAGGCGGGCGGACGGGGCTCCCTGGGCTCACGGGGATGTGCGGGGCAGACAGGTTCTGCGGGCTCAGCGGGCCCGGTCGGCTCGGCGGGGTCAGCGGGGCCAGCAGGGGCAGTGAGGCCAGTGGGCTCCGCGGGTGGCAGGACCTGTTCGGCCCAGATCGTCTTTCCGCGTGACGTGTAGCGGGTGCCCCAGCGTTCGGTGAGCTGGGCCACGAGGAAGAGGCCGCGTCCGCCTTCGTCCCCGGCGGTGGAGCGGCGCAGATGGGGGGCGGTGCTGCTGCCGTCGGAGACTTCGCAGATGAGGGCGCGGTCGCGCACCAGGCGCAGGTGGATGGGGGCGACCGCGTGGCGGATGGCGTTGGTGACGAGTTCGCTGACGATGAGTTCCGTCGTGAAGGCGACCTCGTCCATCCCCCAGGAGGAGAGCTTGCTCGTGACGTCGGCACGGGTATCCGCGACAGCGGCGGGATCGGTCGGTACGTCCCAGGCCACGAAGTGCTCGGCGTCCAGGACGCGGGTGCGGGCGACGAGCAGGGCGACGTCGTCGCGTACCTCTGCCGCGTCGGCGGGCAGCAGCGCGTCGAGTACCGCGTCGCACGTCCGCTCCGGGGACCGGCCGGGATGGGCCAGTGCCTGCCGCAGCCGTTCCAGCCCGGTGCCGATGTCCTGCCCGCGGTTCTCGACGAGGCCGTCGGTGTAGAGAACGATCTCGCTGTTCTCGGCGATGTCGATGTCGATGGTCTCGAAGGGGAAGCCGCCCAGACCGAGCGGCGGCCCGCCCGGCACGTCGGGGAAGGCGACGGTGCCGTCGGGGCGGACGATCGCGGGCCCCGGGTGGCCGGCGCGGGCCAGGGTGCAGCGACGGGAGACCGGGTCGTAGATCGCGTACAGGCAGGTGGCCCCGATGACTCCCGCACCGCCGGTCGACGCCGCGCCCCTCGCCCGGCCGCGGTTGCTCTCCTCCTGGTCCAGGCGGGCGACGAGTTCGTCGAGGTGGGTGAGGAGCTCGTCGGGTGCCAGGTCGAGCGCCGAGAAGTTGAAGACGGCGGTGCGCAGGAGGCCCATGGTGGCGGCGGCGTGCAGTCCGTGGCCGACGACATCTCCGACGACGAGGGCGACGCGGGCACCGGACAGGGGGATGACGTCGAACCAGTCGCCCCCCACCCCCGACCGCGCCGGGACGTACCGGTACGCGGCCTCGACCGCGTTCTGCCGGGGCAGGTCCCCCGGAAGCAGGCTGCGCTGCAGGGATACGGCCATGGTGTGCTCCCGGGCGTAGCGCCGGGCGTTGTCGATGCAGACCGCGGCGCGCCCCACCAGTTCCTCGGCGGTCGACACGTCCTCCTCGTCGAAGGCGGGGAGCCGTTCGCCACGGTAGAAGCTCGTCACGCCCAGGACCGCGCCTCCGGCGCGCAGCGGAACCGTGATCAGTGAGCGCATCCCGTGCGACCGGAGCCACTCGGCGTGCAGGGGGTCCTGGTCCTTCCCCACGAACGCCCCGGCCAGATCCGTTTCGAGCGCCGACCTCCCGCTCGCCAGGCACCGGGCCTGCGGAGAGTACGGGTGGAAGCTGACGAGTTGGCCGGACCGGAAGAAGGCGCGCTGTCCCTGCGCCCCGGCCGCGGCCGCCCGGCGCAGCGTGTCCCTCTCCCGCGCCGGGTCCGCCCCCTGCAGTACGGAGTCGAACAGGTCAACGGTGGCGAAGTCGGCGAACCGCGGAAGTGCGGCCTGGGCGAGTTCTTCGGCCGTCCGGGTCAGGTCGAGCGTCCTGCCGATGCTCACGCTGGCGTCGTAGAGGAGCGTGAGCGTCTCGCGGGCCTCGGTGGCCTGGCCGACCAGGGCCCGCAGTTCGGTGGTGTCCCGGAGCGTGGCGACGCTGCCCAGCGCGCGCCCGTCCGAGCTCGTGGGCTGCTGGTTGACGGCGAGGAACCGGCCGGCCGCCTGGTGGACCTCGTCGGTGGCGACGCGTCCTTCGGCCAGGAGCCGGGTGAGGGCTTCGTCGAGCCCGAGATCGGCGATGTCGCGCAGGGGCACGTCGGGGGCCAGGCTGAGCAGGCGGCGCGCCTCGTCGTTCACCAGCAGCAGCCGGCCGTCGTCGGCGACGATGAGGACGCCTTCGCGGACGGCGTGCAGAACGGCGTCATGGTGCTCGTACATCCGGGTGATCTCGGCCGGATCGAGCCCCCGGGTCTGGCGTCGCAGCCGTCTGCTCACCGCGGCCACTCCCACGGTCGCCAGGGCAAGCACCCCCGCGCCGCCACCGATGAGCGCCGGCAGCTGACGATTGACCGTGCCCGAGGTGTCCGCGATCGTCACCCCCGCGTTGACGAGGGCCACCACCGAGCCTTTCTTGTCGAACACGGGGACCACCGCGCGGATCGACGGGGACGACAGCGTATGAGCCGGAACCCGGTCCGTGAACGCCCGTCCCGCCGTGGCCGGATAGAGCGGACCCGTGATGCGTTTGCCGATCTCCGCCGGGTTGGGGTGGGTGTAGCGGACCCCCTTCGTGTCCGTCACGACGATGTAGTCGACACCGGTCCGGCGCCGGGTCACCTCGGTGATCGGCTGGAGCGTCGCGCTCGGGTCGGGAGATTTCAGCGCGGCGAGCACTCCCGGCGCGTGCGCGAAGGTCTCGGCGACGGCGAGCGCGCGGACCCGGGCCACGTCCTCGCTGTTGTTGCCCGCCTGTACGACCAGCGCCGACACGGCTCCCGCGCCCAGGAGCAGAACCATCACCACGAGCAGGGCGAACATCTGACCGGCCACAGTGCGCGGGATCATTCGGCGAATGGCCCCGGCCGGGATCATTCGGCGAATGGCCCCGGCCGGGATCATTCGGCGAACGGCCCCGGCCGGGGTCATCGAAGACCGCAGCCGAAAGCACGCTGATTCAGCTGATTCATGGGCTTATTTTGCGCCAGATCGTGCGGACCGGCACTAGCATGCCTGCCATGCCGGACGCCCCGCCCCGCCCCGAGCCGTTCACCCCGCGGACCAGCCCCGCGGCGCTGGAGGATCTCCGCGCGCGGCTGCGCGCCACGCGCTGGCCGGACTCGCCCGAGGACGCCGGGTGGTCGCTCGGGACCGATCTGGCCTACCTCCGCGAGCTCGTCGCGTACTGGGCGGACGAGTTCGACTGGCCGGCGCAGGAGGCGGCGCTCGCCCGGCTGCCGCGGTTCCGCGTCCCGCTCGGCGGGCTCGGGATCCACTTCGTGCACGCCCGGGCCGCCGCGCCGGCCGGGCCCGTACTGCCGTTGGTTCTCAGCCACGGCTGGCCCGACTCGTTCTGGCGCTACTCGAAGGTCGTCCCGCTCCTCACCGACCCCGGCGCGCACGGCGCCGATCCCGCCGACGCGTTCGACGTGGTCGTGCCCGACATGCCGGGCTACGGATACTCCGACCGCCCCACCGGTCCGCCCCTCGACTCCATCGCCGTCGCCGGTCTGTGGGCCGGGCTGATGACCGTCCTCGGCTACCCGCGGTTCGGCGCGGCGGGCGGGGACATCGGCAGCCACGTGAGCCGCTACCTCGGCCTCGACCATCCCGACCGCGTGGTCGGCGTCCATCGCATGGACGCGGGGGTGCCCCTGTTCAGCGGCGACCCGGCGGAGCTCGCTCCCGAGGAACGCGCCTGGCTCGACGGCGCCGTGGCCTGGGGTACGACCGAGGGCGCGTACGCGGCCATGCACCGTACGAAGCCCCAGACCGCCGCCTTCGGGCTCACCGACTCGCCGGCCGGGCTCGCCGCGTGGATCGTCGAGAAGCTCCGGGCCTGGAGCGACTGCGACGGCGATATCGAACGGTGCTTCACGAAGGACGAGATCCTCACCAACGTCACGCTCTACTGGCTGACGGGGACGATCGGCTCGTCGATGCGGATGTACCGGGCCAACGCCCAGATCCCGCCCGCGCAGCACGCCCGCCGGGTCGAAGTGCCCTCCGGTTTCTCACGCTTCCCCGGTGACCTCGTCCGCCCGCCACGGGCATGGATGGAACGTACGGCGAACACCGTCCGCGTGACCGACCCCGCCCGCGGCGGGCACTTCGCCCCGTTCGAGGAACCCGAGCTCTACGCGGAGGAACTCCGCGCGTTCTTCCGCCCCTACCGCACGGCGGCCGCGGGCTGAGGGGCCCCGCACAGGCCCCGCACGAGCCCCGCAGGAGCCCCCCATGGGCCCGGCTCAAGAAGCCGTGCCCATGGATCCGGACACAGGTACGTGGCTACGTTGGGGAAGCGAAGCGGTGTGAAGATCCTGGAAAGTGTGCGCGGTATGGCCTTCATGGGGTCTTTCGATCAGGCCAGGGCGTTCGCGGCCGCCTGTGCCGAGCGCACGCGTGGTGTTCTCTTCCGGTCCCTTTCGCAGTCGAACCGTGCGGCGGACCTGGAGGTCTTTCGGCAAGCCCTGGAGCTGCTGTGGGAGACGGGACCGGTCGGTCCGGCGACGGCGGCGGAGATCCACCGGAAGATGACGGACTGTCCGGAGTTCGCGGAGCGCCGTGCGAAAGCGGAGGTCGTGACCCTTTCCCGGATCGCGGCCAGGGCCCTGCTCGCCGGCGTCGCGATGCTCATCGACGAAAGCCCGGAAGGTGTTGTCGAGCCCTCCTCCTTCGCCCAGGATTTCGCTTCTGCCCTCGGCCGACGCGGGGACGGGCAACTGTCGGCCGGAGAGGACGAGGCGCAGGACCGGGACGTGGCGACCATCCTCTCCTGGGACGAGGCGTCGCCCGAGCGACTGCGATCGCTGCGTGCCGCCGCGGCTGAACACGGACGTTCCTAACTGGCCGCCGCTGTCTCCGCGTACGGCAGCGACAGCGCCGATCCCGTGGAGCTGCGGGTCAACGCGACCCTCGACCGCGGTGATGTTTCCGAGGCTCCCCCTCCCGAACCAGCGGTGAACCGGGCAAGGACGCATCGTGGTCTCGACGCGGCGGTCGTCGCCTGCGCGGACGGTTTCACGGCCGAGGGCGGCGAGGACGGCCTCTCGACCTGCTCCGGAGTGAAGCGACCGGCCGCTCCGCGGGCCGGGAACCAGGCGCCGGCCCATCAGCTCACCGGGGACCACGAGGGCGAGGACGTGCCGCTGGTGTTCCAGGTGGTGCGTACGGGGACGACGGTCGCCACCTGCTGCACCGCGAACCTCGTGAACGCGAAGACCCCCGAGATCCCCGCCGAGATCCCCGCCGAGATCAGCGCGGCTCAGGCGGCCGAGCTCCGGCCGGGCGGCGCCCGGTAGTTCACGGCAGTCGGGCACGGTTCAGGCAGTGCCGGGCACGATCTGGGCCCTTTGGGTCCGGTTCTGGGCCCACGGGCCCACGACCTGTCCTTGCCCTCCCCCTACGGTGGACCGGTCAGATCCGGCCAATACACAGGGGGCAGCGCGGATGCGTGGGACAGGAGGGCCGCCGTACCGGGGGGCCGGTTACGGGTATACGGCGCCGGAGAGCGGTGGGCTGCTCGCGATGGCCGCCGCCTGGGCGGCGGGGTTCGTGGTGCTTGCCGTCACCTCGTACCTCCAAGTCACCTACGTCTACGAGACGCTGGGGTCGACCGAGCGGCTTGAATCGTTCGGCGGCCGGCTGCTGGTGATCCATCTGCCGAACGCCGTCTGTGTGGCGCTCGGCGCCTGGGCCTCCTCGCGCGCGCACCGCGAACCCTTCAGGGACCTGCCCGTACGGCACGCCTTCGCCGTTTTCACGGTCCCCGTCCTCGTCCAGGTTCTGAACATCGGCATCAGGTGGGAGCGGGTCTCCCTCGAAGGCGTGCTGATGTCCTGCGCCGTCGTCGTGGCCGGTGCGGTCACCGGATATGCCGTGGACCGCATACGCGAGGGGGAGCGATGAGCAGGGGACGTACGGGAGACACCCGGCGCCGGTTCAGATCGGACGGCGGCGCCACCGCCATGGAGTACCTGGGCGCGATCATCGTCGTCGTCGCCCTCGTGCTCGGCGTCAGCGCCGCCGGCATCGGAGGGTCCATCGGCGACCGCATCCGCTGCGCCGTCCCCGCCCTCGGCGGCGGTGGCGGCGCCTGTGCCTCCGGCGGCGACGGTACGGACGACAAGCCGCTCGCCGACAAGGACTTCGAGCCCCCGCTCTGCACGATATCCACCATCTCGGACACCGCGGGCGGCAAGGCGAAGCTCGGCTGGTTCGAGTGGGGCCAGGACTACGGCTTCCAGGACAAGACGATGCGGGCCAACTACGACGTGAACGAGGACGGGACGGTCGACGACAAGGACCAGCTCATCTACACCACGTTCACCGACTCCGCGAGCGCGGGCGTCACCGGGGGCTTCGGCGGCAAGATGGGCAAGCTCGGCACGGGCTCGGTCGACCTCGGCGCCGGGGTGAAGGTCAGCAACGGCGACACCTGGGTCTTCAAGAGCCGCGAGGAGGCCGAGTCCTTCCGCGAGGACCTGGAGAAGCTGAAGATGTACGAGATACGCCGTAAGTCCCCGGGCGGCGCCGAGGCCAGCGCCGGCGACAGCCTCCTCTACCTCTTCGGCAAGGGCCCCCTCAAGGACGAGGAGAACATCCGCAACCGCGTCGAGGACAAGCTCAAGGACCGCCACATCAGCCAGGCTTCGGTCGGTGTGTACGGCAAGGCCGGCGGCGAGCTGTCGCTCAACGCCGACGCCGAGGGCACGCTCAGCGGCAAGCTCGGCGCGGATGTGAAGATCAGCGGCGACGCCCTTGTCACCAAGGACGACTTCCGCGGCACCAAGTCGTTCACGTACTCCGTCAAGGCGGACGGCACGATCGGCGCGGGCGTGGACGCGGGGGGCGTCAAGAAGGGCAAGCACCTCACCGGCGAGCGCTCGGCCACCGTCACCGTCACCCGGGACCAGGAGACCGGCGAACTGCTGCGCATCGACTTCACCCAGACCACCGAGACCTTCAGCGGTCAGACCGGCGGGGTCGGCGGCGACAACGGCAAGGACGGCAAGGACAAGCGTGGCGGAAAGGGTAAGAACACCGATAATTCGGGTGGCAGCGACATCGGCGTCGTCACCAACACCATCGCCTTCGAGAAGGGCGAGAAGGGCGACGCCGACCGCGCCGTCGGCCAGGCGTGGCTGGACGGCAACGGCGACCACACCGCGCCCTTCGAATACCTGCTGGACACCAACGCGCCGACCAGCCGGCCCGGCGCCGACGACCCCTTCGGGCAGCTCCTGTTCGACAAGGGCAAGTCGAGCAGGACATCGTACGATGGCATGTCCGACGCCCAGGAGTACGGATTCGAGCTGAATCTGGGGATCTCGATCGGTGCCTCCATCTCGATGGAGAACAAGTCCGAGACCCTCAAGGACGCCGAATTTCTCGGCGCGCCGAGGGACGGGAAGCGCGACTACGTGCCGTACAGCTACTGCGCCAAGTGACCACCCCCGCCGGTCCGGTACCAGTGAGGAACTCAGGGATGATCTCCAAGCCGAAGCGCCAGCCCCAGTCCGTGTCGAAGCCGAGAAGCCCGTACGGGGTGCGTGCGGCCGTGGCCGCGGGCCTGGCCGCCGCGCTCCTGACCGCCTGCGGCGCCGGCGGCAAGGACGCGGCGACGACCCCGGAGGGCTGGTCCACCCTGACGACCGACCGGCTCACCGTCGCGCACCCGGGGGAGTTCAAGCAGGTCGCCGCCGCGGACCTGGCGGAGGGGGACGCGGCGGGAGCCGTCCGTACGAAGGACGGCTCCCCGGCCGGCTCGATCTACGTCGAGTTCGACTACGGGCAGGGCATCAACGACGCCGACATGGCCGGCACGGCCGCCGAGGCCCGCGTCCAGCTCGGCGCGACCCCCGTCGAGACCACGGACGTCGAGGTCGCCGGGCCCGACGGCACGGCCGAGGCGCGCCGCGTCGACTGGACCTCCACCTCGACCGGCGAGGAGGGGCAGCCGCCCAAGGGCACGCCGCTGGCGGGGGTGATGGTGGCGGGTCTGGACACCAAGGACCGGCCGTACCTCATCACCGTCAACGCCGAGAAGGGGCTGTTGTCCGACAGGGACATCAAGGACATCATCGCCAGTGTTTCCCTGAAGCAGGGCTGAAGGGCAGACGGGGACGGCACGGAACGGATCGGAACGGATCGGAGTCAGGCGTGGGGATCGAAGCGCTCTTCCTGCTCGTGGGGGTGGCGGCCCTGGTGGTCTCCGTCGTCTTCGCCCGGCGGCTCCTGGTGGTGCTCGCCCTGCTCCGGAACGGCCGGCGGGCCGAGGGGCGGTGCGTGGACCGCCGGATCGTCACCAACTCGGGGCTGGCGAGCGGGTCGTCCAGCTCCCACCCCGAGTTCGTCTTCACGTTCCGCACGGAGGACGGCACCGCCGTCGAGTTCAAGGACCGGCCCGGCATGTTCGGCCACGAGGTGGGGGCGCCGGTCAGGGTCAGTTACGACCCGAGGTCCCCGCACAAGCGCGCCACCATCGCCGGCCCCGGCGCCTGGGGCCCGGTCTACGTCCCCGCGCTGATCTGCCTGGGCACGGCCCTCTTCGCCCTGGTCCCGCTGCTGGCGGTGGCGGCGAAGGAAGGGCTGCTGTAGGCGGCCCGCCGACCGCCGACGTCACCCGGGCTGTACGTCCACGCTCACCCGGGTGCCCGGCCGCAGCCCCCACCGTTCCATCGCCCCCGCCTCCGCCTCCAGTACGTGGCGGGCCCGCAGCCGCGGCAGATGGAGCCGGCCCGGCTTCATGGTGTGGACCTGGACCACCTTCAACGACCGGTCCAGATAAGCGACATCGATCGTGAAGCCCATCCTGAAGGTGTGCACGCTGTTGCACGGCGTGATCAGCAGCGCTCCGTCGATCCCGGTCCGGCCGAGCAGCCCGCGCCGCCGGGTCCCGTACGAGGCGGCGATCTCCAGCTCCACCTCCACCGGGGCGTCCTGACCCGCGACCGTCAGCCGTCCCCTGCCGTTTCGCCATGTACCCATGGCCGTAGACCGTAGCGCCCCGCCGCGGCGGTGGCCGCTCCCGAGCGCGGATCTGGGTCCCGGGGTACGGGAAGTGGGCCCCTGGACCCATGACCGGGCCCGGTGCCGGGCCTAGGCTCGGTGAGGTGTACGCCACGCTGATCGTCCTCGCCGCGCTCTGGGGCGCCGCCACGGGAGTGCTGCTGCCGCGCCCCGCGTACCGGCTCTCCGTCGAGCCGGAGGACGCGTGGCGCGACCGCTGCCCCGCCGGCCACCCGATCACCGGCCCGGCCCGCGGCTGGCTCGGCAGGGCGAGATGCCCGGGGTGTGCCACCTCCGACGCGGTTGCTACGGGTGCTACGGGCGCTACGGGTGTGGGCGTCGGGGCCGGGTTCGGATCCGATGCCGGGCCCGGGGCCGGGGCCGGGGCCGACAGCAACGCCGCTGTCGGTGACTACGGAGCCGTCGCCGTCCCGGAAGCAACCGGAGCCACCGGAGTAACTGGAGCCACCGGAGCACCTGGAGCAACCGAGGCAGCCGAGGCCCCCGGCGCCGCGGACGGCCCCGGCCCTGGAACCGCCTCCGCCGGCACCACCCCCGTGTCCGATCACTTCGATCACTCCGGTCACTCCGGTGCGCCCGACGCGTCCCTCGTGCGGTACGCGCCCTCCCTCCTCGTCCCCGTCCTCGGCGCCCTCGGCTGCGCCGCGCTCGCCGCCGCCACCGGGCCCCGTCCCGAGCTGGCCGTCTGGCTGCTGCTCGCGCCCTTCGCCCTGCTCCTCGCCGTCGTCGACCGCAACGTCCACCGCCTCCCGGACCAGCTCACCCTGCCCCTGGCCCTCGCCGCCGCCGTACTCCTCGGCCTGGCAACCCTGGTTCCCGGAGGCCCGGGGGGCGGGGGCGGTGCCGACGCCGGCCGGTCCTGGACGACGGCGCTGCTCGGCGGGGTGGTCCTCGGCGCCTGCTACTTCGTGCTGTTCCTGATCAACCCGAACGGCATGGGCTTCGGCGACGTCAAGCTCGCCCTCTCCCTCGGCGTCGTCCTCGGCTGGTACGGCTGGCCGGTGCTCGGCGTCGGCGCCTTCGCCGGATTTCTGCTGGGAGCGCTGTACGGGGTCGGGCTGATGGTGCTGCGCCGGGCGGGCCGCAAGTCGGTGATCCCGTTCGGCCCGTTCATGATCGTCGGCGCGCTGCTCGGCCTCCTCCTCGGGGCCCTGTCCGCCGCGTGAGCCGGACCCGGACCGGGGCCGCGCGAAATGCGTTCGCGCCGCCGCTCCCGGCCCTGCCACGATCGCGCCCATGCCCACCTTCGAAGAGCTGATCGCCGAAGCGGCCGGCGTTTCCGTGGACGGCTGGGACTTCTCCTGGCTCGACGGCCGCGCCACCGAGGAACGCCCGCCCTGGGCGTACGCCCGCTCCATGGCCGCCCGGATGGCCGACGCCCGTGCGGCACTGGACATCCAGACCGGCGGGGGCGAGGTCCTCGCCTCCGTACCGGAACTGCCGCCGCTCACCGTCGCCACCGAGTCCTGGCCGCCGAACCTCGCCCGGGCCGGGGCGCTGCTGCGGCCCCGCGGGGTCGCCGTCGTGGCGGATCCGGACGAGCCCCCGCTGCCGTTCGCGGACGGCGTCTTCGACCTGGTCGTCAGCCGCCACCCCGTCCGGGTGTGGTGGGACGAGATCGCGCGGGTGCTGCGGCCCGGCGGCCGGTACTTCTCGCAGGAGGTCGGACCGGCCAGCGTCTTCGAGCTGGTGGAGTACTTCCTCGGGCCCCAGCCGACCGAGGCGCGCTCCGCGCGTGACCCCGGTCGGGCCGTGGCGGCCGCCGAGGCGGCCGGTCTCGACGTCGTGGACCTGCGGACGGCGTCGCTGCGCACCGATTTCCACGACATCGGCGCCGTCGTCTACTTCCTGCGCAAGGTCGTCTGGATGGTGCCCGGCTTCACCGTCGAGGCGTACCGCGGCCGGTTGGCGGAACTGCACCGCCGGATCGAGGACGAAGGGCCCTTCGTGGCGACGACGACCCGCTTCCTGATCGAGGCGGTCCGTCGTTAGGGAACGGGCGGGGGCGCTCGGCCCCGGGCAGGCGCTCCGGGCAAGGCTTCGGGCAGGCGCTCCGGGCAAGGCTCCGGGCAGGCACTTCGGGCAGGCTCCCGGCCCTCGGCGTCAAGATGAAGCCTCCGGGATCGCTCCTGAGAGGGACGACACGCGATGGCGACTACTCGCCATTTTGGCCACCCGCCGCCGGAAAAGCCTGGTGGCGGGCGCCGCGCGCCGTAGCCCGCCGCTTTCGGAGCGTCATGTTGCTGCACGAGGGGGCCCACGATCCCTCACGAAGGGTTATGGTGGAAACCCCCCCTCGGGCCGGTCCGTATCCCCCCCCACGGACCGGCCCGTTTTCTGTCCCGGTCCGGTGGAGCGCCGGGACGGGGGCGGTCACCCGGCCCCGAGCCGACCCTCGCCGGACTCCCGGTCCGGCCCCGCGCGGGGCCGGACCCGGCGGCGGCCCGTGGAGTCCTGGTCCAGGCCAACCCCGGCCCAGGTCCAGGCCAGGTCCGGGCCAGGCTCCGGTCCGGCCCCCGGACCCGCCGTGTCCCGGGGCCGTTCGCGCTCCGGCCCGGCACGCGCCCGCTCCGTGCCGCTCCGGACCCGCTGCGACCGCGCCGCTCCCGTACGGGCTCTCCCGCCGCCCCGTCCCGCCGGCCGGCCTGCCCGCCCCGGGGCGTGGACCGCGCGCGAGCCGGGCGCTCACAGCGCGTCAGCCCCGGGCGTCACGGAGTGTCAGCTCACCGGCTCAGCTCCGGCCGGCCCAGATGTTCGTGCCCGCCGTGTCCACCGCGAAGCCGTCGATCTCCGTCAGCTCCTCCGCGGACAGCTTCGGTGCCGACAGCGCCGCGACGTTCTCCTCCAGCTGCCGGACGCCGGACGCGCCGATCAGCGCCGAGGTCATCCGCGGGTCACGCAGCACCCACGTCAGCGCGAGCTGCGCCAGCGACTGGTCCCTGCGCCGGGCGATCTCGTCCAGCCCGCGCAGCCGCCGTACCACGTCGTCCGAGAGCAGCCCGGGGTCGAGGGACTTGCCCTGGCTGGCCCGGGACCCCTCCGGAATGCCCTTCAGATACTTCCCGGTCAGCAGCCCCTGGGCGAGCGGCGCGAACGAGATGCACCCCATCCCCGCCGTCTCCAGCGTGTCCAGCAGCCCGTCGTCCTCCGTCCAGCGATTGATCATCGAGTACGAGGGCTGGTGGATGAGGGCGGGCACCCCCATCTCCCTGAGCAGCGCCGCCGCCCGGGCCGTCTGCTCCGAGGTGTACGACGAGACCCCCACGTACAGCGCCTTCCCCTGCTGTACGGCGGAGGCCAGCGCCCCCATCGTCTCCTCCAGAGGAGTGTTCGCGTCGAAGCGGTGGGAGTAGAAGATGTCGACGTGGTCCAGGCCCATCCGCTGCAGGGAGGCGTCCAGCGACGACAGCAGATACTTACGGGAACCCCATTCGCCGTAGGGCCCGGGATGCATCAGATATCCGGCCTTGGTCGAAATGATGAGTTCATCCCGGTAGGCCGAGAAATCCTGCGCGAAGATCTTGCCGAAATTCAGCTCGGCGGATCCCGGCGGCGGTCCGTAGTTGTTCGCCAGGTCGAAGTGCGTGACACCGAGATCGAAGGCGCGGCGCAGGATCGCACGCTGCGAATCGAGCCTCCGGTCGTCACCGAAGTTGTGCCAGAGACCGAGTGAGATCGCAGGCAGTTTCAGGCCACTGCGCCCGCTGCGGCGGTACTCCATGGCGTCGTACCGGCCGTCGGCCGCGAGATAAGAGGGAGATTTGGTCATGCTTTCTTCCTTATCACGGACTTGTGACAGACCGGGTTGGGTGACCGCGCGGAGTCCGCAGTAATGTGACGGCTTCGGGGTCCCCGGGCCGGCCCCAGGATCCCGCCAGCGGACGCGCCGGTCCCCACGGAATCGAGAGGGTGGACTCAGTGAACGTGCGCGACCTGGTGTATCGGCTCTATGCGCGCCGGGTGGAAGGCCGCCTCGACCACGACCAGGTGCCGAAGCACATCGGCGTCATCCTGGACGGCAACCGCCGCTGGGCGAAGGCCGCGGGCGGCACGGCCGAACAGGGCCACGAGGCCGGTGCCAGCAAGATCCAGGAACTGCTCGGCTGGTGCTCCGAGACCAAGGTCGAGGTCGTCACCCTGTGGATGCTCTCCACGGACAACCTGGACCGTCCCCAGGAGCAGTTGGCCCCGCTCGTCGCCATCATCGAGAACGCGGTCCGTGACCTGGCGGCCGACGGCCGCTGGCGGGTGCACCACGTCGGCACGCTCGACCTGCTGCCCGCCCATACGCAGACCGTGCTCAAGGAGGCCGAACAGGCCACCGTCGGCAACCAGGGAATACTCGTCAACGTCGCCGTGGGCTACGGCGGCCGACAGGAGATCGCCGACGCGGTCAGCTCCCTCCTGATGGACCACGCGAGCAAGGGCACCACCTTCGAGGAGCTCGCCGAGATCGTCGACGTCGACCTGATCTCGTCCCATCTCTACACGCGCGGCCAGCCCGATCCGGACCTGGTCATCCGTACCAGCGGTGAACAGCGCCTCTCCGGCTTCATGCTCTGGCAGAGCGCCCATTCGGAGTACTACTTCTGCGAAGTCTTCTGGCCGGCGTTCCGCAAGGTCGACTTCCTCCGCGCCCTGCGTGACTACGCCGCGCGCCACCGGCGCTACGGCACCTGAGTCCTCGCCCCTTCCCTCTTCTCTCTCTCCTCCTCCTTCTCCCGGCATCCGCGTCTCCGGCCGCACGGGGTAAGTCCCACAAGGCCCCGCACGGCTTCCGGCGCGGCTCACGCCCGCGCCCGGCCCGGTCACGGCACCCGTTTCGGCCAGGTGCCGCCGCCGTCCCGGCGCGCGCCGCCCGGCACCCGGCCCCGGCGCCGCCGGCCGTCGGCCCAGGGCGCTTCACCCACGGTTCACCCACCGTCCGCCGTATGCCGTGGCATGGCGGCGCGTGTTCGAGGGAATACCTCCTCCAGGTCGATGTCCGAAAAGACAGGTCCGTGGACATCGCATCTCAGCGGACGGCATGGGGCCGTCCGCCCGGGAGGCCCTTTGCACCAGGACGACCGTGCGCCTCGTCGTACGGGCGACATGGAGGGCCGGAGCTCGGCCCGCGCATGGGGCCCGAGCCCGGCCCACCCGCCCGCGACGCCGTCGCAACCCCGACCTCATCCGAGGGGGTACGTCCTTCCGTGGTGACCAGCACAAAGCGCCGCATGCCCGACAGGCGCACCTACGTTCTCGACACCAGCGTCCTGCTGGCCGATCCGAATGCCATGTCCCGCTTCGAGGAGCACGAAGTAGTGCTCCCCATCGTGGTGATCACGGAGTTGGAGGCCAAGAGGCACCATCCGGAACTCGGGTACTTCGCCCGGCAGGCGCTGCGCCTGCTGGACGACTTCCGTATCCGTTTCGGCCGTCTCGACGCCCCGATCCCGCTGGGCGATCTGGGCGGCACGCTGCGCGTCGAGCTCAACCACTCAGATCCCGGCATCCTGCCCGCCGGCTTCCGACTGGGGGACAACGACTCACGGATCCTCGCGGTCGCGCGCAACCTCCAGGCCGAGGGGTACGACGTCACGGTCGTCTCCAAGGACCTGCCGCTGCGCATCAAGGCGTCGTCGGTCGGTCTCCTCGCAGAGGAGTACCGCGCCGAGCTCGCCATCACCGACGCCTCCGGCTGGACGGGGATGAGCGAAGTGACGCTCGCCGCCGACCAGGTGGACCTCCTCTTCAGCGAGGAGACCCTCTATGTGCCCGAGGTGGGCGACCTGCCGGTGCACACCGGACTGGTGCTCCAGTCCGAGCGCGGCAAGGCGCTCGGCCGGGTCACCCCCGACGGCAACGTCCGGCTCGTACGGGGCGACCGTGAGGCCTTCGGGCTGCACGGCCGCAGCGCCGAGCAGCGCATCGCCCTCGACCTCCTCCTCGACCCGGAGGTCGGGATCGTCTCGATGGGCGGCCGGGCGGGCACCGGCAAGTCGGCGCTGGCCCTCTGCGCGGGCCTGGAGGCGGTCCTGGAGCGCAGGCAGCACCAGAAGGTGATGGTCTTCCGGCCGCTGTACGCGGTCGGCGGCCAGGAGCTGGGCTATCTGCCCGGCTCGGAGGCCGAGAAGATGAGCCCCTGGGCGCAGGCGGTCTTCGACACCCTCTCGGCCGTCGCCGGCCGGGACGTGATCGAGGAGGTGCTGGGGCGCGGCATGCTGGAGGTGCTGCCGCTCACGCACATCCGCGGCCGGTCCCTGCACGACGCGTTCGTCATCGTCGACGAGGCCCAGTCCCTGGAACGGAATGTTCTGCTGACCGTTCTGTCCCGGATCGGGGCCAATTCCCGCGTGGTGCTCACGCATGACGTCGCGCAGCGCGACAACTTGCGGGTGGGGCGGTACGACGGAATTGTCGCCGTTGTCGAGAAACTCAAGGGGCATCCGCTCTTCGCGCATGTCACGCTCACCCGCTCCGAGCGTTCGCAGATCGCCGCGCTCGTGACCGAAATGCTGGAGGACGGCCAGATCTGACCTCGTATCACCGCACTTGGCGCCGCCCGGCGAAGCCGAAAGAGCTTAGCCGGGCGGCGTTGTGCCGCGCCCCTATTTCCCTGAAACTCCTGGGGCGAACGTGGTGTGAGCTTTCCCACCCGATGGGGAATTGCCTCCCGGTGCCGCCTTCCGGCAGAGTCTTGCTTCCGTCAGGCCCCGCATGCGGCACACGCGCACCAACAGGGTGCGGTTCCATACAACTCCAAAGCTGCCGCCGCATGCCGCCCGCGCACCACGCGGCACTCCCCGCAAGGGGATTGCCCACCGGGCCCGTGTCTCCCGTGACGCATGTTGTACGGAGACCAGTGCCAGGGGCACGATCGCGTCCGCGAGGTCACGTGTGCGGGCGACGCTGGAAGGACACCGTGTGAGCCGGATCTCGGTCCGGGGATTTGCCGTGGCTTCTGCCACTGCGGTCACCACCGTCGGCGCTGTGGTGGGTGTTGCCTCGGGCGACCCCCAGACCTCGACCGACAATTTCGAGGCGACCGCAGCGGACATGACGCTTCTCGCAGACATCCCCGCGGGTCAGCAGGCCCAGGTGCAGACCGCGTCGCTGACTCAGCAGGCGGACGCCCAGGCCGCCGCCGCCGACACCACGGCCCGGAAGTCCGCCGAGGAGTCGGCCCGTGTCCAGGCCGCGCAGGACGCCAAGGACAAGAAGCAGGCCGCCGACGACAAGGTCGAGGCGGAGAAGAAGGCCGCCGCCGAAAAGAAGAAGAAGGAGGACGCCGAGCGCGCGAGCCGCGACGCGACGCGTTCCACCTCCGCTTCCGGCTCCTTCCCGCAGCAGGGCTCCTACACGGTCGCCGAGGTCCAGTCGATCGCCCGGTCCATCGTCCCGGCGGACCAGTTCCAGTGCTTCAGCAACATCGTGAACCACGAGTCCACCTGGAACTACAAGGCGCAGAACCCGTCTTCGGGCGCGTACGGCCTGGTCCAGGCGCTCCCCGGGTCCAAGATGTCGTCGGCGGGCGCCGACTGGCAGACCAACCCGGCCACCCAGATCAAGTGGGGCCTGAACTACATGAACGAGCGCTACGACAGCCCCTGTGGCGCGTGGTCGTTCTGGCAGGCCAACAACTGGTACTAGCCGTACCGGACGAGTGACACCCGGTTCCTCGCCGGTGCTCGTCCCGCTCAACCCCGGGAAGCCCCCCGCCGTCCTACGGTGGGGGGCTTCTCCCCTGTACGGTCGTAGTGAGCAGGCTCCGGGGAGTGGGCGTGGAGAGCAAGACAGGGGGAAGTGGAAGCTTCATGTCAAGACTGCCAGAGTGGCTCGGTCAGGTGGGTGCGGAACTGACCCGCCTGGGCGAACGCCTCGACCAGCGCCGGGCGGAGGCCGAGGCCGAGGGCGGCATCGGCGCGGGGACCGGGACCGCAGCCGACGCCGGGACCGACGCACGGACCGGGACCGACGCACGGGCCGTGGCCGGGTCCGTACGGGACGATGCCCCGCCGCCTCCCGCGCACGCGCCCTCCGCCGCGCCCGCCCCCGTCACGGCCGCCGCTCCGGAGCCCGCTCCCGCGCCACCGCCCGTTCCCGTCGTGCCCGCCGCCGAGCGCCACCCCGCCACCGCCATCCCCTGGGGCATGCGTGTCGCGGGCGAGGCCGCCTGGCGGCTGCTGGTGCTCGGCGGGCTGCTCTGGGCGCTGATGCATGTCATCAGCGCCCTGCAACTCGTCGTGATGGCCTTCGTCGTCGCACTGCTGATCACCGCGCTGCTCCAGCCGACCGTCGCCTGGCTCAGGCGGTACGGAACGCCCCACGGGCTGGCCACCGCGCTCACCGCGATCTCCGGATTCGTGCTGATGGGCCTGGTCGGCTGGTTCGTGGTGTGGCAGGTCATGGAGAACATCGACGATCTCTCCAACCGGGTCACGGACGGCATCAACGAACTGAAGCGCTGGCTGCTCGACAGCCCCTTCCACGTGACGGAAGACCAGATCAACGGCATCGCGAAGACCCTGAGCGATGCCGTCGGCTCCAACACCGAGGCGATCACCTCCGCCGGTCTCCAGGGCGTCGCCGTGATCGTCGAGCTGCTGACCGGCGTGTTCCTCGCCGTCTTCTCGACGCTCTTCCTGCTGTACGACGGCCGCAAGATCTGGAACTGGTCGCTCAAGCTCGTCCCCGCCGCGGCCCGGGAGGGGGTCGCCGGCGCCGGACCGCGCGCCTGGAACACGCTCACCGCGTATGTGCGGGGCACGGTTCTGGTGGCGCTGATCGACGCGATCTTCATCGGTCTGGGGATCTACTTCCTGAACGTCCCGCTCGCCGTGCCGCTCGCGGTCATCATCTTCCTGGGCGCGTTCATCCCGCTGGTCGGCGCGGTCATCTCGGGCGCGCTGGCCGTGGTGGTGGCGCTGGTCACGCAGGACGTCTTCACCGCGCTGATGGTGCTGCTCGTCGTGCTCGGGGTGCAGCAGATCGAGGGCCATGTGCTGCAGCCCTTCATCCTGGGCCGGGCCGTACGGGTGCACGCGCTGGCCGTCGTCCTCGCCGTCGCCGTCGGCGGTCTGGTGGCGGGCATCGGCGGGGCGGTGGTGGCGGTGCCGCTGGTGGCTGTCACCAACACGGTCGTCGGCTATCTCCGCGCGTACAGCCAGGAGCAGGAACTGAGGAACACGCCCCCGCCGCACGGCGCGACGGCCTACAGCATCGCGCCGGTGCCCGCTCCGGCCGGCGCGGTGGCAGGGGCCGCGGCCGGGGCCCCGGAGCCCTCCGGCGAGCCGTCCCGGCCCGCTCGGCCCACCCCGCAGCCGCCCTCGGCCACCCCCGCCGTGGCGGAGGCGGGAGACGGCCAGGGATGATCTCCGAGCCGGAGTTAACGGGCGAGGACGACGACAGCGGACAGGGAACACGCGGCGGGCACCCGGTCGTCGGCGCGCGCGGCGCGCCCGGCCGGTACGGCACGGAGGGCGGCCGGGCCCCCACCGGTCCGGCCGTCGAGGCCGAGACGCTCACCGGCACGTCGCCCCGCCACCGGCCGCCCTGGCTGTGGGCGTTCGGCGGCGCGCTGGCCGCCTCCGCGCTCTGGGCGGGCGGCCTCTCCGCGTACCGGCTGACCGGACCCGACCTGCGGGGGTACGAGGCGACGAGCGACCTCTGCGAGGCCGCCGAACTGGCCGCGCTCACCACCACTGTCGGCCCCAAGCTGCGGCCGACGGCGGGCACGGACCGGCACCCCGCCGTCGACCGGGCCAGGTGCCAGGTCGAATTCGGGGAGAGGGAGCCGCCCGAGGACGGGGGCGAGCCCGGGCGGATCTGGGTCCGGGCCGAGGCCGTCATCCGGTACACGCTGCACAAGGAGACCGATCCGGGTCCCGAGTTCGAGGCGGAGGCGGCGGGGCCCGCGTTCGACGGTCCCGCGACCTCGAAGCGCATCCCGGGCCTGGGCGACCAGGCGTTCCTCGTGAGGGCCGCCCACAACGGGGACGCGGAGCTGCATGTCCTGGACGGGGCCGCCGCGTTCGAGATCAAGGTCTACGGGACGGCCTACTCCACCGTCGATCCCACGACCGGCCAGTTCGTCGACATGAAGCCGCTCGACCTCTCCGCCCTCGAACCCGAACTGATCGAGGACATGCGGGCCCTGATGGCCGCGCTCAAGAAGTGAGAGCCGTGCCGCGCCGGACCTGTACGGTCCGGCGC
>NZ_JBHYZP010000058.1:0-42216 GCF_042752355.1 Streptomyces sp. NPDC059255 | reverse complement strand
CGTCAGGACGGAGCCGACTGCGGACGGTGAGGCGGGGAAAAAGCACCCACAAGTAGGCTGTTGTCTCCTCCGAGGGAAGGTGGCCCATGGGCTTCCTGGATTCATTGAAGGCCAAGATCGGTCCGGCCAAGGAAAAGGTCGCCGACCTCGCGCAGCAGCACGGGGGCAAGATCGAACACGGGCTGGACAAGGCCGCCCGCACGGTCGACGAGAAGACCAAGGGCAAGTACAGCGACAAGATCGACGCGGGTACGGGCAAGGCCAAGGACGCGCTCGGCAAGCTCTCCCACAAGGACGACGGCACTCCCCCGCCACCGGCCGCTTCCTGATCGTCACACGGGGACGGCGACGGGGCGGTACGGGGCCGTGGCGCTCCGTACCGCCCCGTCGCTCCGTGTCCGCTACGACCAGGCCGCCACGAGGTAGCCGACCCCGTACGGCGCGTCCTCGTACAGCAGCGCGCCGCCCAGCCCCGCGCCCCCGGCCGCGCCGGCGAGCACCTGCCAGGGGGCCCGGCCCGCCGCCTTGAGCGCGGACGCCAGCTCCGTGTCGAGCGCCGTGAGCGCCGCCACGTCCGCCGCCGACAGGGCCGCCGCCACCGCCGCGTCGAAGCCGGCCGCCCGGTCGTCCAGATAGCCGGGCGCCTTGAGCGTGCGGCACGCGCTGGCGTCACCCATCACCAGCAGCGCCACCCGGTCGTCCCCCGCCGCGATCTCCTGTCCGGCCGCGACGCAGCGGCCGGTGGCGAGCCGCTCGTCCACACCCAGCGCGGACACCGGGGCGGCGGACCAGTGGACGTGCTCCAGCAGCCACGCCGCGACGGCGAGGGAGGGCGGCAGCGCCCGTCCGGGGGCCCCGGCGCCGCCCGGCGCGGCCCCGCCGAGGACGACGTCCACCTCCACCCCGAAGCCGCGGAACGACCCCGCGGCGCCCTGCGGGTGCTCTCCCGCGGCCGCCGGCTCCGCCGGGCCGACGACGACCAGCCGGTCGGGCCGGGCGGCGGCGAGCACCCCCAGCGCGTCCGCGCAGGCGGCGCGCGCCGCGTCGAGCTCGGGCGCGGCGCCGGCCGCCACGGCGGGCACCAGCAGCGGCGGACTGGGACATACGGCAGCGGATACGAGCATGATCAGCAGCCTACCCAGGCCACGTTCCGGGCCGGTCCGCCGATCGCCGGTCCGCCGATCGCTGGGGCGCCGGTCACGGGGCGCCGACCGATCGCCGCGTCGCCGCGTCGCCGGTCAACGGAGCGCCGGTCACGGGGCGGCGCAGCCTCCCGTCACTGCGGGAAGCGGGGCAGGGACGCCCACCGTGGGCAGGCCCAGCAGGACCCCGGCAGGCTTCGCCGCCTCCGCGGCGTGCCGCTTCTCCCAGGCGTCGCCGGCCCGCGTGCGCCGTACCCGCGTCGTCGGGCCCTCGGCGAGCAGGTGGTGCGGGGCGGCGTAGGTGATCCCGACGGTCACCACGTCGCCCGGCCGCACCTCCTCGTCCGGCTTGGTGAAGTGGACGAGCCGGTTGTCGGGCGCGCGCCCCGAGAGCCGGTGCGTGGCGCCGTCCTTGCGCCCCTCGCCCTCCGCGACCATGATCTCCAGCGTCCGGCCCACCTGCTTCTTGTTCTCCTCCCAGGAGATCTCCTCCTGAAGGGCGGACAGCCGCATGTAGCGCTCCTGGACGACCTCCTTGGGGATCTGGCCGTCCATCTCCGCGGCCGGGGTCCCGGGGCGCTTCGAGTACTGGAAGGTGAACGCCTGCGCGAAACGCGCCTCACGCACCACGTGCATGGTCTGCTCGAAGTCCTCCTCGGTCTCGCCGGGGAAGCCCACGATGATGTCGGTGGAGATGGCGGCGTGCGGGATCGCGGCCCGCACCTTGCCGATGATGCCGAGGTAGCGGTCCTGCCGGTACGAGCGCCGCATCGCCTTGAGGACCGGGTCCGAGCCGGACTGGAGCGGCATGTGGAGCTGCGGCATCACGTTCGGCGTCTCGGCCATCGCCGCGATCACGTCGTCCGTGAAGTCGCGCGGGTGCGGCGAGGTGAAGCGGACGCGCTCCAGCCCTTCGATCGCCCCGCAGGCGCGCAGCAGCTTGGAGAACGCCTCGCGGTCTCCGATGTCGGAGCCGTACGCGTTGACGTTCTGGCCCAGCAGCGTGATCTCGGAGACGCCCTCGGCGACCAGGGCCTCGATCTCGGCCAGGATGTCGCCGGGGCGGCGGTCCTTCTCCTTGCCGCGCAGGGCGGGGACGATGCAGAAGGTGCAGGTGTTGTTGCAGCCGACCGAGATGGAGACCCAGGCGGCGTACGCGGACTCGCGCCGGGTCGGCAGCGTGGAGGGGAACGCCTCCAGCGATTCGGCGATCTCGACCTGCGCCTCCTCCTGGACGCGGGCGCGCTCCAGGAGGACCGGCAGTCTGCCGATGTTGTGCGTGCCGAAGACCACATCGACCCAGGGCGCGCGCCGCACGATGGTGTCACGGTCCTTCTGGGCCAGACAGCCGCCGACGGCGATCTGCATGCCCGGGCGCCTGGTCTTCATCGGCGCGAGCCGGCCGAGGTTGCCGTACAGCTTGTTGTCGGCGTTCTCCCGGACGGCGCAGGTGTTGAAGACGACGACATCGGCGTCCCCGTCGGAGCCCTCGGGCGCCCGGACGTACCCCGCGTCCTCCAGGAGGCCGGAGAGCCGTTCGGAGTCGTGGACATTCATCTGGCACCCGTAGGTGCGCACCTCGTAACTTCTCGTACCGCCCACTGCCTGACTCCGGTCGCCGCTGCTCATGCCCACCAGAGTAGGCGGAAGAGGCGCGTGGTAAGTGGCGGGTGCCGGACAGGGCCTGGCCATCACGGGGAGTGAGCTGACAGGATCGGCCCATGTTCACCGTTCCGCCCCGGATCAGCCGTGGCCGCGCCCTGGGGGCCGCCGCGGGGCTGGTGGTGCTCGGGCTGCTCGTGTGGTGGCTGGCACCGCTCCGCGCGGCCACGCCGAGCGGTTCGGTCACCTTCAGCACGGGGGTGACCACCGGGGTGTACCAGCGGTACGGGACGCTGCTCAAGGAGGACCTCGCCCGCGATCTGCCGCGGGTGTCGGTCGATCTGCGGGACAGCGAGGGCTCCCAGCAGAACCTCGCGCGGGTGGCGACGGGCGACGCCGACTTCACGATCGCCACGGCCGACGCCGTCGCCAAGTACCAGAAGGACCGGCGTCCCGGCGCGGACGGGCTGCGCGGCTGCGCGCGGCTCTACGACGACTACGTGCAGCTCATCGCCGCCAAGAGCGCAGGCATCAGCTCCGTCGCGGGGCTGCGGGGCAAGAAGGTCGGCGTGGGCCAGGAGGGATCGGGGGTCCGGCTCCTGGCGGAGCGGATCCTGACGGCCGCGGGGCTCGACCCCGCCCAGGACGTCAGCCCGGTCCTGGCCGGGATAGACACCATGCCGCGGCTGCTCGAAGCGGGTGACCTGGACGCCTTCTTCTGGTCGGGCGGGCTCCCCACCACCGCCGTGGAGAAGCTGTCCGAGCGCTACGACATACGGCTGGTACCGCTGGACGCCGCCCTGGTCGAGAAGCTGCACACCTCCGGCGGGGCCTCCGCGCGCTACTACCGCTCCGCCGAGATACCGGCCGACGCGTACGGGAAGATACGGAACAGCACCCCCGTCCCCACCGTGGCGGTGGCGAATCTGCTCGTCACCGACGACCGGATCGATCCGGACCTGGTGGAGGGGTTCACCCGCACGGTGATCAAGAGCCGCGACCGCATCGGCCACCAGGTGCACCCGGCCCAGCTGGTGGATCTGCGGACCGCCATCTACACGGCCCCGCTCCCGCTCCACGAGGGCGCCCAGCGGTACTACCAGTCGGTCAAGCCGTGACGCCGCGGGGTCAGGGTGCCGTGCGCGGCACGGTCACCGTGACCCGCAGACCGCGCGGTTCGCCGTGCGCGTACGTGATGGTGCCGTCGCCCGCCGCGAGCAGTGCCCGCGTGATGGAGAGGCCGAGCCCCGATCCCTTGATGTTCTGATGACGGTTGCTGCGCCAGAAGCGGTCGCCGATCCGGGACAGCTCCTCGTCGGTGAGCCCGGGACCGCCGTCGTCGACGACGACGGTGGACGTCGTGCCGTTACGGGCGACCGCGACCGTGACCTCCCCACCGGCCGGGGTGAACTTGAGGGCGTTGTCGATCACGGCGTCCAGGGCGCTGGAGAGCGCGATGGGATCGGCCCAGCCGGTGACCGCGGCGCGGTGCTCGGTCAGCCGTACGCCCTTCTCCTCGGCGACGGCCCGCCATGCCGCGACCCGTTCGGCGGCCACCTCCCCGATGTCGGTGATCCGCAGGTCGGCGGCGGTGTGCTCGGCCAGCGCCAGGTCGAGCAGGTCGTCGAGGACCTGGGCCAGCCGCCTGCCCTCGGTGCGTACGGAGGCGATCTCCTCGTTCCCCTCGGGCAGTTCGAGGCTCAGCAGCTCGATCCGCAGCAGCAGTGCGGAGAGCGGGTTGCGCAACTGGTGGGAGGCGTCGGCGACAAAGGCGCGCTGCTGCTCCAGCACGTCCTCGACGTTGTCGGCCATCTCGTTGAACGAGCCGGCCAGCCGCCGCAGTTCCGGCGGTCCGCCGGCCGCGGCGACCCGCGACTTCATCCGTCCGGTGGCGATGTCGTGGGTGACGGCGTCGAGGACCCGTACGGGCCGCAGCACCCACCCGGTCAGCCGGATGGCGGCCCCGACCGCCACGAGCATGGCCACCGCCTCGCCCGCCGCGATGACCAGCCAGCTCCGCAGGGTGCGCGAACGCATCTGGCCGGTCGGTGAGTCCGTCACCACGACGGCGACGACGTCCCCGTCCCGTACGACCGGCGAGTCCACGATGAGCCGGCCGTTCTGCCAGGGCCAGACCTGCTCGGGGTCGTCGCTGCGGCGGCCCAGCAGAGCCTCCTGGAAGGACTGGCGCCCCTTGCCGCCCGCCGGCACGCGCCAGTTCCCCGGGGCGCTGGCCATGGCCCTGCCGTCGCGGTGGAAGACGCCGACCCTGATCCCGTACACCTCGTGGTAGCGGGTCAGCTCCTCCTCCAGCAGGTCGCGCCGTTCCTCGCTGCCCGCGCGGCCCTCCGTACCGGTGCGGCCCTCGGAGACGAACTGCGCGAGGGCCGCGACGCGGGCCGTGTCGTCGATCCGGTCGATGACGACGTCCTGCTGTTCGGCCGCGGCCCTGCTGACGGCGAGGGGAAAGCCCAGGGCGAGGAGCACGGCCGCCATGAGAATGATCAGCAGCGGCAGAAGCCGGGTGCTCACCGGTGCGGGTGCCCGGCCGGCACGACCAGCCGGTAGCCGACCCCCCGTACGGTCTCGATCAGCGCGGGCATGCCGAGCTTGGAACGCAGCGACGCCACATGAACCTCCAGGGTGCGCCCCGTCCCCTCCCAACTCGTGCGCCACACCTCGCTGATGATCTGTTCCCGGCCGAAGACGACCCCGGGGCGCTGCGCGAGCAGGGCCAGCAGGTCGAACTCCTTGCGGGTGAGCTGTACGGCCGTACCGTCCACGGTGACGCGGCGGGTGGGCAGTTCGAGCGTGAGCCGCCCGAGCCGCTGGACCGCCTCCTCCGGGTGCCCCGGCTCGTCCCCGCTCACGGTGCGCCGGCTCACGGCGTGGATGCGGGCGAGGAGTTCACCGGTGTCGTACGGCTTGACCACGTAGTCGTCGGCCCCCAGATTGAGGCCGTGGATCCGGGACCGTACGTCGGCCCGGGCCGTCACCATGATCACCGGGGTCGAGGTGATCTTCCGGATCTTGCCGCAGACCTGGTAGCCGTCCTGGTCGGGCAGGCCGAGGTCGAGCAGCACCACCGCGAAGGGCGGCTTGCCGGCGGCGGGCAGCACGGCCTGCAGCGCCTCCTCGCCGCTGCGGGCATGGACGACCTGGAATCCGTGCTTGGCGAGCACGGCGGACAGGGCGGCGGCGACATGGTCGTCGTCCTCCACGAGCAAAAGCCTCACGGGCCCCCTTTTCGGTCACTTTCCTGCATGTCGTGATCTTGAGTCATGTCCGAAGTACGTAAATGGCATCCACGCCGATGACGGGGCGCCAGTCAAGAGCCTTCCCGTTACACCAACGTTTCCGTTACCCACCCGGTACTCCCCGCGCTGCCCAGTTCACACGGAGTGTCCGGTTGCGGCCGGATCGTTATGCTCAATTTCAGCTCAGATGTAATGACGCTGATCGCAGCGCGTGACTAAGGTCCTCCCCAACCGAGTGAGGACGGAGCAAAAAGCCGATGAGCGGAGTGTCAGTGACCAAGGACACCGGGGGCGCCGGGCAGGCGACGGGCGACCTGGTCGTACTGAGCAACGTGAACAAGCACTTCGGCGCGCTGCATGTGCTCCAGGACATCGACCTGACCATCGCCCGTGGCGAGGTCGTGGTCGTCATCGGGCCTTCCGGGTCCGGCAAGTCCACACTGTGTCGCACCATCAACCGCCTGGAAACGATCGATTCGGGTTCGATCTCGATCGACGCCAAACCCCTGCCCGACGAGGGCAAGGAACTGGCGAGGCTGCGTGCCGATGTCGGCATGGTCTTCCAGTCGTTCAACCTCTTCGCACACAAGACGGTGCTGGAGAACGTCACGCTGGGCCAGATCAAGGTCCGCAAGACGGACAAGAAGAAGGCCGAGGAGACCGCGCGCACGCTGCTCGACCGCGTGGGTGTGGGCTCGCAGGCCGACAAGTACCCCGCCCAACTCTCGGGCGGACAGCAGCAGCGCGTGGCCATCGCGCGGGCGCTGGCGATGAACCCGAAGGTCATGCTCTTCGACGAGCCCACCTCGGCGCTCGACCCGGAGATGATCAATGAAGTGCTCGAAGTCATGCAGCAACTGGCCCGTGACGGAATGACGATGGTCGTCGTCACGCACGAAATGGGCTTCGCCCGGTCGGCCGCGAACCGGGTCGTCTTCATGGCCGACGGCCGGATCATCGAGCAGGCCACGCCCGACGAGTTCTTCAGCAATCCGCGCAGCGACCGCGCCAAGGACTTCCTCTCGAAGATCCTGCACCACTGATCCGCGATCCCGCACCACACCGGTCCGTCGATGTCCTGATCCGCCGATTCGCTGGTCAGTGGATCCACTGATCCACCCATCAGCTGATCCGCCGACCCGCTGATCAGCGCCACCGACTCCGCTTGACGGCTTACAGCTCTACGTACGCCACGGCTTACGGCTCTACGGCTTATGGCTCTACGGGCACCACCGCGTTCCGCAGAACCTGATTCGTTCACGTCTCACCCGAGGGAAGTTCACGCATGAAGCTCCACAAGGCAAGCGCGGCCGCGGCCGCCGCCCTGGTCCTCTCCCTGACCGCCACCGCCTGCGGCGGCGAGAGCAACGAGGGCGGCAGCGGTTCCGGCGGCGGCGACAAGATCACCATCGGTATCAAGTTCGACCAGCCCGGCCTCGGCCTGAAGAAGCCGGACGGCACGTACGCGGGCTTCGACGTCGACGTCGCCACGTACGTCGCCAAGGAACTGGGCTACGACGCCAAGAACATCGTCTGGAAAGAGGCGCCCAGCGCCGAGCGCGAGAACCTGATCTCCAACGGCGACGTGAAGTTCGTCGCCGCGAGCTACACGATCAACGACGAGCGCAAGAAGAAGGTCGACTTCGCCGGCCCCTACTTCCTCGCCCACCAGGACCTGCTGGTCCGCGCGGACGACAGTTCCATCACCAAGGCCGCGGACCTGAACTCCAAGAAGCTCTGCTCCGTCACCGGTTCCACCTCGGCGCAGAACGTCAAGGAGAAGCTGGCCCCCAAGGCGGACCTCCAGGAGTTCGGCGGCTACTCCGAGTGCCTGACCGGCCTGGAGAACAAGGCTGTTGACGCCCTGACCACGGACGACTCCATTCTCGCGGGGTACGCCTCGCAGCAGGAGCACCAGGGCAAGTTCAAGCTCCTGAGCCTCAAGCTCAGCGACGAGCCCTACGGCATCGGCCTCAAGAAGGGCGACACCGAACTCCAGAAGAAGATCAACGACGCGATCACCAAGATGGAGTCGGACGGTTCCTGGGAGAAGGCCGTGAAGGACAACTTCGGTCCGGCCAACTACAAGAACGAGCCCGCCCCGAAGATCGACGCGACGAGCTGAGAGAAGCAGTGACGCGCCGCCGGCCGGGCCGGCGGCGCGTACCGACCAGCAAACCAGGGGAGAGCGCGGGGCATCGTGTTCGACTTTCTTGATTCCGGGCAGTACGACCTGCTCGGCGCCTTCTGGGTGACGGTGCAGCTCACCCTCTATTCCGCAGTGGGTTCCCTGATATGGGGAACGCTGCTGGCCGGGATGCGTGTCAGTCCCGTACCGCTCATGCGTACCTTCGGCACCACCTACGTCAACTTCGTGCGCAACACCCCGTTGACCGTGGTACTCGTGGGCTGTTCGCTGGCGCTCGGCCAGACCCTCCAGATCACGCTCGGCGGCGAGGACTTCAAGTCCATCGGCTTCCGGCTCGCCGTACTGGGCCTGGTCGCCTACACCGGCACCTTCGTCTGCGAGTCCCTGCGCTCCGGCATCAACACCGTGCCCGTCGGGCAGGCGGAGGCCGCCCGCGCGCTGGGGCTGAGCTTTTTCCAGGTGCTGACGCTGATCGTGCTGCCCCAGGCGTTCCGCTCCGTGGTGGCGCCGCTGGCCAACGTGCTGATCGCGCTGACGAAGAACACGACGGTCGCCGCGGCCATCGGGGTCGCGGAAGCGTCGGCGCTGATGAAGACAATGATCGAGAACGAGACCAGCGCGCTCTTCACCGTCTTCGCGGTGTTCGCCTTCGGCTTCGTCGTTCTCACCCTCCCGACCGGCCTGATTCTGGGCTGGGTCAGCAAGCGCGTGGCGGTGAAGCGATGAGTGGCACGTCCGTCCTGTACGACGCCCCGGGGGCCCGCGCCAAGCGGCGCAACATCCTCTACACGGTCGTGTTCCTGGTGGTCTTCGCGCTCGTCGCCTGGTGGGTACTGGCCGCCATGGCCGAGAAGGAGCAGCTCGCCTCGGAGAAATGGAGCCCGTTCGTCACGGACTCCGCGGTCTGGACGACGTATCTGCTGCCTGGCCTCTGGGAGACCATCAAGGCTGCGACCCTCTCCATCGTGATCGCCCTGCCGTTCGGCGCGCTGCTCGGCATCGGGCGCCTCTCCGACCACGTGTGGATCCGGGTTCCGGTCGGCGTGGTGGTGGAGTTCTTCCGCTCCATCCCGGTCCTGCTCATGATGGTGTTCGCCTCCGCGCTGTACGTACAGTTCAGCAATGTCTCCTCGGACCTGAGGCCGCTGTACGCCGTGGTGACGGGTCTGGTGCTCTACAACGCCTCGGTCATCGCCGAGATCCTCCGGGCCGGCATCCTCACCCTGCCGAACGGGCAGACCGACGCCGCGAAGGCGATCGGGATGCGCAAGGGCCAGACCATGTCGTTCGTCCTGCTGCCGCAGGCCGTGACCGCGATGCTGCCGGCTCTGGTCAGCCAGCTCGTGGTGGTCGTCAAGGACACGGCGCTGGGCGGCGCGATGCTCGGCTTCTCCGAACTGCTCGCGCAGAACCGTTCGATCACCGCCAACTACGGCGCGAACACCATCGCCGCGCTCGTCGTCATCGCTCTGATCTACATCGCGCTGAACTCCGCGCTCACCGCTTTCGCCGGCTGGCTGGAGCGGCGGCTGCGGCGCGGCAAGAAGAGCACCGGAGAGGTCCTCGGGGCCGGGGAACCTCATCTGGCCTACGGCCCGGGGCACACCATGGACGGCGGCAACAACTCTGCCTGATGAGGCGGGCGGGGCGGGGGGTGTACGCGCCGCCCCGCCCGTCGCTTGACGCGAGCACCCCCAGTAGGTTGCATACGTTCTGTGATCACACACCGGGCTCCTGCCGCCGCCCCTGACCGTATGACCGCACGGGCCCGAAGGGGCGCGCCGTGGACCCGGTGATCGTCGTGGGCGCGGGCCCGGTCGGGCTCGCGCTCTCGCTGGCCCTCGCCGTGCAGGGTGTCCCCTCCGTCGTGCTGGACGAGGGCACCAGCACGGACGATCCGCGCCCCGCGCGGACCGCCGTACTGCGGCCGGACACCGTCGCGCTGCTGGCCCGGCTCGGCTGCACCACCCTCGGTGACGAGGGAGCGCGCTGGGCCGGCTGGCGTCTGATGCGGCGCAAGCAGCTCATGCGGGAACTCCCGCTCGGCCGGACCGATGACGGCTCCCCGGCCCCCCTGCACATCCCGCAGCATGCCCTGACGCGCGGACTGCGCGCCTCCATCGCCGAGGAGGGCCTGATCCGGGTGGTCCCCGGCAGCCGGCTCGACGCCCTGGAGCAGGACGGCCACGGGATCACCGCGCACACCCGCGGCCCCGGCGCGACCTGGTGGCGAGGCAGCCACCTCGTGGGGTGCGACGGCGCCCGCTCCACGGTCCGCAAGCTGCTCGGCATCCGCTTCCCGGGTCGTACGGCGGTGGAGCGGCACGCCGTCGCCGCGATCCGCGCGGAGCTGCCGTGGCCGGACGAGGCACTGCTGCACCGCAGGCCACCGTGGCCGGGCGGCGGCGAGGAGGTCTCCGCCAGGCCGCTCGGGGGCGGCGTGTGGCGGCTCGACTGGCTGCTGCCGGCCCGCGGCGACTTGGTGACGCCCGACGCGCTGGTGTCGCGTTTACGGGACACCCTGGCCGGCTGGTGCGGTGAGACGCCGCCGTACGAACTGCTCGACACGGGCGTCTACACCTTGCACCACCGGCTCGCCCGACGCTGGCGCGCGGGCCGGGCCTTTCTCGCCGGGGACGCCGCGCATCTGCTGGGCGCCGTCGGCACGCAGGGGCTCGACGAGGGGCTCCGCGACATCGGCAATCTCGCCTGGAAGCTCGGCGAGGACTGGCACCACGGGGCTTCGGAGACCCTCCTGGACAGCTACCAGGCCGAGCGCCGCACCGCCGTGGCCGCGCGGCTACGAGCGGCCGACCAGTCGCTGCCGATACTGCGGGGCGGCGGCGGGCTGCGTACGTACATGCCGGGGGCGACCCGCGGGCACGACACCCTGCTCGCCGACGGGCACCTCGGGCACGGTCCGCTGGGCGCGCCGCCCTCCTATCCGCACTCCCCCCTCACGCCCCCGCGCACCGAGACGCAGACGGCGGTGGGCACGCCCCCCGGCGCCCAGGTCGACGACGTGCGGGTGACGGCGCCGGACGGCACGACCACCCGCCTCGGCGAGCGGCTGGGGCAGGGCCGGCTGCTGGTGGTGCTGGTTGCCCCGGGCACCGGGGTCTGGGACCGGCGGCACTGGCTGACGGCGGGAGTGATGCCGCGACTGGCCGAGGCCGTGTCGGCCCTGCCGGTACGGGCTGAGCTGCTGGTCACGGAGGCATATCCGGGGGCCTCCGCGCACAGTGTGCTGCTGGTGCGGCCGGACGGGCACCTCGTGACGGCCTTCGGCGGGGTACGGCCGGGGGACCTCTACGCGGCGGCGGACGCAGCGCGCGGCGGTGCGCCGGACGCGGCTTCCGGGAGTGCCGGGGGTCCGGGGGCCGGCAGTCCGTCGGGCGGCGCCCAGGCTCCGAGCGGCGCCGATCAACCGACGGCGCACACCGTTCCGAAGCCGAACGCTCCGGTAACTCCTGACCGCACCGCGAACATCAATTGACCGCCGCGGGCTCACATGGTGTACTCCGAATCGTGACTGACACCGATGTGCGCCTGTGGCGGAGGGTCCATATGGACCTGGTCCGCTATGCGGGCTGCGTGTGTCGCCCGTCCTGTTGATTCGCCCCTTCCGCTCCGCGCCACGGCGGCGTACCCCCGCGAACCTCTCAGGACGGTCACCGTGTCTCTTGTTCCCGTACCCACCTCCGCACCCGCCGCCGGGGCCGTCGTGTCCGGCCCGGCGGCCGGTCCCACCCCCGCCGAGCTGCTGGACTTCGTCCGCGGCGCCGCCGCCGACCGCGCGCTTATCGACTCCCTGCCGCTCGACCCCGAGGGGCGTACGTGGATCAGGCTGGAGGGGCCCGGGGGCAGCGAGGCGTGGCTGATCGGCTGGCCGCCCGGCACGGGCACCGGCTGGCACGACCACGGTGGCTCGCACGGCGCGTTCGCCACGGCGGCGGGCACGCTCAAGGAGGACTCGCTGGCGGCGCGGCTGCCCACCGAGGGGTGGAAGACCCTGGAGCTGGCCGAGGACGTGGACCGCGAGCGGCAGCTGACGGCGGGCGAGGGCCGGGCGTTCGGCAGGCACCATGTCCACGAGGTGCGCAACGAGTCCGGGACCGCGCATGCCGTGTCCGTCCACGCGTACTACCCGCCGCTGCCGCTGATGCGGCGCTACAGCCGCACCGGGCAGGTGCTCCGTCTCGAACAGGTCGAGCGTCCCGAGGAGTGGCAGTGAGCGTGCGAGAGACCGATGAGCGGCCGGGCGGCGAGCGGGGGACCGACGAGCATGCGGGCGACGAGCCGGCGGGCATAGACGAGCTGCTGGAAAAGGTCCGTGCGGACCTGGACCGACTGGAGCCCAGGGAGGCGTTCGAGGCCGCGGCGGACGGCGCGCTGCTGGTGGACATCCGTTACGCGGCGCTGCGCGAGCGCGACGGACTGATCCCGGGAGCACTGGTCGTGGAGCGCAACGAGCTGGAGTGGCGGCTCGACCCACGGGGCAGCCACCGGGCCCCGGAGGCGACCAGCCATGAGCTGCGGGTCGTGGTCGTCTGCAACGAGGGGTACGCGTCGAGCCTGGCGGCGGTGTCCCTGCGCCAGTTGGGACTGCACCGCGCGACCGACCTCGTCGGAGGCTTCCAGGCGTGGAAGGCCGAGGGGCTGCCCGTCACACGGTGACCGTACGCGCGCTGCGCTGATCCCTTCCGTACGAAGCCGGACCGGCTACGGCGGCAGACCGGCCGTAACCCCCGGCTCCGGCCCCCGGTTCCGTCCGGGCCCTTGAGCCCAGCTCCGCCCCCGGTCCGGGCCCTGAGTCCGGGGCCGGTCCCAGGTCCGTAAACGGTCCGGCCCACAGTCCGGGCCGATCCCAGGTCCGTGTACCGGCCCGGCCCACGGTCCGTGCCCGCGCCCGTGTCCAGGTCCGGCCCCCGATCCGGGGCCCGGGCCTCGTGTCCGTCTCCGGTCTCATGCCCGCCTGAGTCGGGGGCCGGTCCCAGGTCCGTGTGCCGGTCCCGAGTTCGGGTCCGAGTCTGTGTGTCCAGGTCCTGGCCCGGAGACCGCCCCTCAATGGACGCCCTCCTCCAGCCCCTCGGTGTCCTCGCCCTCCTCCTCCAGCGCCCGTTTGACCACCCGGAGCGCCATGCCCTCCGGATACCCCTTGCGCGCCAGCATCCCCGCGAGCCGGCGCACCCGTCTGTCCCGCTCCAGGCCACGGGTGGCGCGGAGCTTGCGGGCGACCAGCTCGCGGGCGGTCTCCTCCTCCCGCTCGGAGTCGAGCTGCCCGACCGCCTCGTCGATCAGCGCGGACTCCACGCCCTTCGTTCGCAGCTCCCGCGCGAGGGCGCGCCGGGCCAGGCCGCGGCCGTGGTGCCGCGACTCAACCCAGGCGTCCGCGAACGCCGCGTCGTTGATCAGTCCCACGTCCTCGAAGCGGGAGAGCACCTCCTCCGCGATCTCCTCCGGGATCTCCCGCTTCTCCAGGGCGTCCGCGAGCTGTTTGCGTGTACGGGGCGTGCCGGTGAGCAGGCGCAGACAGATCGCCCGCGCCCGCTCGGCCGGGTCCTGGGGCGACAGCTCCTGCTCGGCCCTCGACGAGTCGGAGCTGCCGCCCGGCTTTTCGGTCCGTCGCCTCTTCGCGTAAGGCACGGCAGGAGCTAACTCTTGGCCGCTGCCGACTTGGCCGACTTGGCCTTGGATGCAGTGGCGGTGGCCGGCTTCACCGGCTCGGCACCGGAGGCGGGTGCGCCCGCGGCGTCCGCTCCGGGCTCGGCCGTAGGCGCCTGCGGCTGGACCCCGACCCCGAGCTTCTCCAGGATCTTCTTCTCGATCTCATTGGCGAGATCGGGGTTGTCCTTGAGGAAGTTGCGGGAGTTCTCCTTGCCCTGGCCGAGCTGGTCGCCCTCGTACGTGTACCAGGCACCGGCCTTGCGGACGAAGCCGTGCTCCACGCCCATGTCGATCAGACCGCCCTCGCGGCTGATGCCCTGGCCGTAGAGGATGTCGAACTCGGCCTGCTTGAAGGGCGGTGAGACCTTGTTCTTGACGACCTTGACCCGGGTGCGGTTGCCGACGGCCTCGGTGCCGTCCTTCAGGGTCTCGATACGGCGGATGTCGAGCCGGACCGACGCGTAGAACTTGAGTGCCCGGCCACCGGTCGTGGTCTCCGGCGAGCCGAACATCACGCCGATCTTCTCGCGGAGCTGGTTGATGAAGATCGCGGTGGTCTTGGACTGGTTGAGCGCACTGGTGATCTTCCGAAGCGCTTGGCTCATCAGCCGCGCCTGGAGTCCGACGTGCGAGTCGCCCATCTCGCCCTCGATCTCCGCGCGGGGCACCAGCGCGGCGACGGAGTCGATGACGATGAGGTCGAGCGCGCCGGAGCGGACCAGCATGTCCACGATCTCGAGGGCCTGCTCACCGTTGTCCGGCTGGGAGAGGAGCAGATTGTCGACGTCGACGCCGAGCTTCCTCGCGTACTCCGGGTCGAGGGCGTGCTCGGCGTCCACGAAGGCCACCGCGCCACCCATCCGCTGCGCGTTCGCCACGGCGTGCAGCGTCAGCGTCGTCTTACCGGAGGACTCGGGGCCGTACACCTCCACCACACGGCCGCGCGGCAGGCCGCCGACGCCGAGCGCGACGTCGAGCGCGGTCGATCCGGTGGGGATGACCTCGATGGGGTCGTTCGGCCGGTCGCCCATGCGCATCACTGCGCCCTTGCCGAATTGTCGTTCAATTTGTGCGAGAGCGGCGTCGAGCGCCTTCTCGCGGTCGGTTCCTGCCATGGGTTCCACCCGATTTGCTTGAGTCGATCGCTTCACGTCAACGACGCTATCCCCTGCCACTGACAACGCGCCCCCGGCGCCTCCCCGCCTGTGGACAACTGCGGACAACCCGGCCGGACCACCCGCCGGCCGACGCCCCCTGCAACCACGCCACCACACACTCCGCCGACCGGACCGGGGAAACACCGGCAGCCCTTCCATAAGAATGGATGTTCGATTTTGATGTCAAGCGACACGTGACGGACCCCACCTATCCCTTCCTCGCATGGTGCTCACCGCCCCCGCCCGCCGCCTATGGCTGTCCGTACGGGAGACCGACCTCGCCGTGGCACTCCACAACGACTTCGCGCTGCCGGGAACGGACTCGCAGCGCGCCCGGAGCGTGTTGGAGCGACACGACTCGGTCCAGGCCGACGCGACCGCGCAGATCGTGGTGCGGAGCGCGGCCGGGGGAGGCGCCGCCTGGTGGCTGCCGAAGCCGCTCGGCCGCATCCTGTCGAGGGTGGAGCTGGAACGTCACCGAGGCCGGCCGGCTCCTACGCCCGCGTACGGCCGGTGTCGTTCCCGTCCATCCGCAGCACCCGCCGTATCTGCCCCAGCAGCGGGGAGCCGGGACGTCGCGGCCGGCCACCCACCCGCGGGGTGTCCATCACGTCGTACCGCTTCACGTACGCGCCGAGAAACGCCTGCAGCGTCGCGATGGCGGGGATCGCGATCAGCGCGCCGACGGCGCCCAGCAGCGCCGTACCCGCGATGACCGAGCCGAAGGCGACCGCCGGGTGGATGTCCACGGACCGGGCGGTGAGCTTGGGCTGGAGCATGTAGTTCTCGAACTGCTGGTAGATGACGACGAAACCGAGGACCCACAGCGCGTACCAGGGGTCCACGGTGAAGGCGATCAGCATGGGCAGGGCGCCCGCCAGGTAGGTGCCGATGGTCGGGATGAACTGGGAGACCAGTCCCACCCACATCGCGAGGGCCGGCGCGTACGGAACGCCGAGGATCTCCAGCAGGATGTAGTGCGCGACACCCGATATGAGGGCCATCAGTCCGCGCGAGTAGAGATAGCCGCCGGTCTTCACCACCGCGATCTCCCAGGCGCGCAGCACCTCGGCCTGCCGGGCGGGCGGCAGGACGGAGCAGAGCGCGCGGCGCAGCCGGGGCCCGTCGGCGGCGAAGTAGAAGGAGAAAAGGAAGATCGTCAGGAGCCTGAACAGTCCGCCCAGCACAGTGGCGGAGATGTCCAGGACGCCACTCGCGCTGTTCTGCACGTACCTCTGGAGCCAGTCGGAGTGCAACAGGCTGTCCTGGACGGCGACCCGGGACAGCTCGGTGTGGAACGTCAGGTTGATCCAGTTGATCACCGAGTCGAGGTACTGGGGGAAGGAGTCGACGATGTCGATGATCTGGCCCGCCAGTATGGAGCCGAGCATCACCACGAAACCGGCGCTCGCCACCAGCACCGCGAAGAAGACGAGGAACGTGGCGAGTCCGCGCCGCATTCCGCGGTCCGCCATGCGGCTGACAGCCGGCTCCACGGCCAGCGCCAGGAAAAAGGCGATCAGCACATTGATCAGCAGCCCGATGAGCTGATGGAACGCCCAGTTGCCGAGTTGGAAGCAGGCGATGAGGCCCAGCGCGAGGACCATGGCACGCGGCAGCCAGCGGGGCATACGGTCGTCGCGCTCACCCCCGGCGTCCGGGCGCGGAAGGGCCCCCGCGGGCGTCCCGGGGGACGCGGCGTGCGGGGTCTCCGGCGGGGAGGCCGGCGGAGGGATCGGCGGTTCTGCGTCCGATGCGGTGTTGTCGTTCGGTGCCACGGAGTAAGTCTGGACTACGGCTGTGACATCCGACCCCGCGGTCCGGACTTCCGCGGGGTCCCGTACGCGTCCCGTACGGATCCCGGACCGGCCCCCGGAGCCGAATCCCGCCGGCGGATCCCGTTCCGGTCCGGCGGACGGCGCGTCAGCGCTTCTCTGCCGGAACACCCATGGCGTCGCAGACCGCGCGCCAGACGTCCTTGGTCTCCCAGCCCGCTTCGAGCGCCTCGTGCACCGTACGGCCGCCCAGTTCGGCCATCACATGATCACGGGCGAAGGATTCGGCGTAGGCGGCGCCGAAGTGGTCCGCCATACGCTCCCAGAAAATCGTCAGCCGCATGCCCTCAGTATCCCGCCCCCGGGAGTGCGGTCCGGCCCGAGGCCGGAACAGTCAGGCGGCCACCGCCCGTACGAGCGCCGTAACCACCACCGCGGCGCCGACGACCACCAGGAACGGGGCGCGCAGCACCAGCGCGAGGGCCGCCGCCGCGACCCCCGCGCCCCGGGCGTCCAGGGCGAGCGCGCCGTTCGCACTGAAGGTCTGCTGCGCGGTGAGCGCGGCGAGCAGGGCGACGGGGAGCAGGGCGGACAGCCGCTGGACGAGCGGGCGCTCCAGCGCACCGGCGGGGACGAGCAGTCCGAGCAGCTTGACGAGGTAGCAGCCGACGGCGGTCGCGCCGATCGCGATCCAGACGGTCAACGGTCCGTTCCCCTCGTGCGTCCCGTGCCCTTCGCGGAACCCGTGCCCTTCGCGGAACCTGTGCCCTTCGCGGGACCTGTGCCCTTCGCGTGTTCTGAGTCCTCCGCGTGTTCCCAGTCCTCCGCTCCATCGGAATTCCGGCGGGCCCCGAGCCGACGGCCCTGGAGCCAGAGCACGGCCGGTGCGGCGAGCGCCGCGACGAGTACCGGCACCCCGCCGGGCAGCACCGGCAGCAGCCCCAGCCCCAGCACGACGGCGAGGCCCGCGGTGGCCCGCTCCGTCGTGGTGCGGAGCATCGGCGCGAGCAGCGCGAGGAAGACGGCGGGGCCCGCGGCGTCGAGCCCCCACGCGTCGGTGTCGCCGAGGGCCTCCGCGCCCAGCGCCCCGGCCAGAGTGGTCAGGTTCCACAGCACGTAGAGCGTGAGCCCGGTCACCGTGAAGCCGATCCTGGCGGCGCGCCGGGTCGGTTGGGCGAGCGCGACGGCGGTCGTCTCGTCGATCACCCACTGCGCGGCGAACGGGCGTACGGGGCCCGGCAGCCGCAGCAACTGGGAGAGCCTGAGGCCGTAGAAGGCGTTCCGTACCCCCAGGAAAAACGCGCCCGCCGTGGCGGTGAGCGGGTTCCCGCCGGCCGCGAGGGCGCCGACGAGCGCGAACTGCGAGGCGCCGGTGAAGACCAGCAGGCTGAGCGCGCAGCTCTGCGCCACCGTGAGCCCGGCGCCCGCCGAGGTGACGCCGAAGGCGAAGCCCGAGAGCCCGACGGCGATGCCGACGCCGAGGGCGTCGCGCACCACGGCGGAGTCGGGTACGGGTTCGGGGCCGGGTCGCGGAGTGCTTTCCCCAGGACCGTCCACCGGTATGCCGGCCGGTATGTCCGCGGAAGCGGACGCTGTCTGTTCTTCCACGTCGCGCACGCTACGCGGGACGGGGCCCTCAGGTCTTGTACATGTGTGCGCCTCGCGTCTGCGGCGCCTCGCTCCTCGTATCCACCCCGACCCCGCGCCACGCGGTCAGCGGGCCGGCAGCCGCGAGTCCGGGGCCGTTCTCCCAGGTCCGGGCGATTGTCAGTGGGCGGGTGCACGATGGGGGGCATGGCACGTACCGCGCTCGACTCCTTCTCCCCCGCGACCCGCGGCTGGTTCACGGGGGCATTCTCCGCGCCCACCGCGGCACAGGAGGGGGCCTGGCGCGCCATCCAGGAGGGCGCGGACGTGCTGGTGGTGGCGCCTACCGGGTCCGGCAAGACCCTGGCCGCGTTCCTCGCCGCGCTGGACCAGCTCGCCTCGGCGCCGCCGCCCGCCGAGGCGAAGAAGCGCTGCCGGGTGCTTTATGTGTCACCGCTGAAGGCGCTCGCCGTTGACGTGGAGCGCAATCTGCGCAGCCCGCTCACGGGGATCCGGCAGGAGTCCGTACGGCGCGGGCTGCCCGAGCCGCAGGTGCGGGTCGGTATCCGCTCGGGCGACACTCCGCCCGCCGACCGCCGGTCGATGGCGACACGGCCGCCGGACATCCTGATCACCACTCCCGAGTCGCTGTTCCTGATGCTCACGTCCTCCGCGCGCGACGCGCTGGCCGGTGTCGAGACGGTGATCCTGGACGAGGTGCACGCCGTGGCGGGGACGAAGCGCGGGGCCCATCTCGCCCTCTCCCTGGAGCGGCTCGACGAACTGCTGCCGCGCCCGGCCCGGCGCATCGGCCTGTCCGCGACGGTCCGCCCGGTGGAGGAAGTGGCCCGCTACCTGTCGCCGCAGCGCAGGGTGGAGATCGTCCAGCCGCCCTCCGGCAAGGAGTTCGACCTCTCCGTCGTCGTCCCTGTCGAGGACCTGGGTGAGCTGGGCGGCTCCCCCGCGTCGGAGACGGACGGCGGGGAGAAGCCGTCGATCTGGCCGCATGTGGAGGAGCGGATCGCCGATCTCGTCCAGGCCCACCGCTCCACGATCGTGTTCGCCAACTCCCGGCGGCTGGCCGAGCGGCTGTGCAACCGGCTCAACGAGATCGCGTACGAACGCGCGACGGGGCGGACGATGCCCGAGGAGCACGCACCGGCCGAGGTGATGGCCCAGTCGGGCGCGGCGAAGGGCGCTCCTCCTCTGCTGGCCCGGGCGCACCACGGCTCGGTCTCCAAGGAGCAGCGCTCCCAGGTCGAGGAGGACCTCAAGGCGGGTCGGCTGCCCGCCGTCGTGGCCACCTCCAGCCTGGAGCTGGGTATCGACATGGGCGCGGTGGACCTGGTCGTCCAGGTCGAGTCGCCGCCCTCGGTCGCCTCCGGACTCCAGCGGGTGGGCCGGGCCGGCCATCAGGTGGGCGCGGTCTCCACCGGCGTCGTCTTCCCGAAGTACCGCGGCGATCTGGTGCAGGCCGCCGTGGTCACGGAGCGGATGCGCGGCGGGTCCATCGAGGCGCTGCGCGTGCCCGCCAACCCGCTGGACGTGCTGGCGCAGCAGCTCGTCGCCATGGTCGCGCTGGACACCCGGCAGGTGGACGATCTGCTCGCCGTGGTCCGCAGGGCCGCGCCGTTCGCCGCCCTGCCCGATTCCGCGTTCCACGCCGTGCTGGACATGCTCGCCGGACGCTACCCCTCCGACGCCTTCGCGGAGCTGCGGCCCCGCGTCGTGTGGGACCGCGTCGCGGGTACGGTCACGGGCCGTCCGGGCGCGCAGCGCCTCGCCGTCACCTCCGGTGGCACGATCCCCGACCGCGGCCTCTTCGGGGTCTTCCTCGTCGGAGCGGACCCGAAGAAGGGCGGTGGCCGGGTCGGTGAGCTGGACGAGGAGATGGTGTACGAGTCCCGGGTGGGCGATGTCTTCACCCTGGGAACGACCTCATGGCGGATCGAGGACATCACCCGCGACCGGGTCCTGGTCACCCCGGCCCCCGGCGCCCCGGGACGGCTGCCCTTCTGGAAGGGCGACCAGCTCGGCCGCCCGCTGGAGCTGGGCCGCGCGGTGGGCGCCTTCCTGCGCGAGGTCGGCTCGCTCCCGGAGGACGACGCGCGGCTGCGCCTGATGACGGCGGGCCTGGACGACTGGGCGGCCGGCAATCTCCTCTCGTACCTGGACGAGCAGCGCCGCGCCTGCGGACATGTCCCCGACGACCGGACGATCCTGGTCGAGCGGTTCCGTGACGAGCTCGGCGACTGGCGGGTGGTGATCCACTCTCCGTTCGGCGCGCAGGTGCACGCCCCGTGGGCGCTGGCGCTCGGGGCCCGGCTCTCCGAGCGGTACGGCATGGACGCGCAGGTCATGCACGCCGACGACGGCATCGTGCTGCGGCTGCCGGACGCCGATCTGATGGGCCTGGACCTCCTGGACGTCGAGGACAGTGACGAACCGGACCGCCTCGGCACCGCCTTCGACGGCGAACAGGCCCCGCTGGGCGCCGCGGACGTCGCCTTCGATCCGGGCGAGATCCGCGGGATCGTGACCGAACAGGTCGGCGGCTCCGCCCTGTTCGCCTCCCGGTTCCGGGAGTGCGCCGCGCGGGCGCTGCTGCTGCCGCGCCGCAGCCCCGGCCGACGCACCCCCCTGTGGCAGCAGCGGCAGCGCGCCGCGCAACTGCTCCAGGTCGCGAGCGAGTTCGGTTCGTTCCCCATCGTGCTGGAGGCGGTGCGCGAGTGCCTTCAGGACGTCTTCGACGTCCCCGGCCTCACCGAACTCATGGGCGACCTCGAATCCCGCAGGGTCCGGCTCGTCGAGGTCACCACCCCCGAACCCTCGCCCTTCGCCCGGTCGTTGCTCTTCGGGTACGTCGCCCAGTTCCTGTACGAGGGCGACTCGCCCCTCGCCGAGCGGCGCGCCGCCGCGCTGTCGCTGGACTCGCGGCTGCTCGCCGAGCTGCTGGGCCAGGCCGAGCTGCGGGAGCTGCTCGACCCCGAGGTCCTGACGGAGCTGGAGCGGGAGCTTCAGTGGCTGACGGAGGACCGGCGTGTCAAGGACGCCGAGGGCGTCGCCGACCTGCTGCGGGTCCTCGGCCCGCTCACCGACGGCGAGTTGGCCGAGCGCGGCGCACGGCCGTCCTGGGCGGAGGAGCTGGCCGCCGCGCGCCGCGCCATCAAGGTCCGTATCGCCGGGGCGGACCACTGGGCGGCGGTCGAGGACGCCGGCCGGCTGCGGGACGCCCTGGGCACGGCACTGCCGGTCGGGGTACCGGAGGCGTTCACCGAACCGGTCAAGGATCCACTCGGCGACCTGCTCGCCCGGCACGCCCGTACGCACGGCCCGTTCACCTCGTCCTCGGCGGCCGGGCGCTTCGGTCTGGGGACGGCGGTCACGGACGGCGCGCTCCAGCGGCTCGCCGCGAGCGCCCGGGTCGTCCAGGGCGAATTCCATCCGTCCGGCATCGGCCAGGAGTGGTGCGACGCCACGGTGCTCCGCCGGCTGCGCCGCCGCTCGCTGGCCGCGCTGCGCCAGGAGCTGGAGCCGGTCGCGCCCGCCGCGCTCGCCACGTTCCTCCCCCAGTGGCAGCATATGAGCGGCGACAGCCTGCGCGGCATCGACGGACTCGCCCGCGCCGTCGAGCAGTTGCAGGGCGCCCCCGTCCCCGCCTCCGCGCTGGAGAAGCTGATCCTGCCGTCCCGGGTCGCCGGCTACACCCCGGCGCTGCTGGACGAGCTGACCACCACGGGCGAGGTCCTGTGGGCCGGCGCCGGCGCCCTGCCCGGCAAGGACGGCTGGGTGTCGCTCTATCTCGCCGACGCCGCGCCGCTGCTGCTCCCCGCCCCGCACCCGCTGGAGCAGACCGCCCTGCACGCCTCGGTGCTGACCACCCTCTCCGGCGGTTACGGGCTGTTCTTCCGGCAGATCGCCGACCAGGTGCGCGCGACCACCCACCCCGAGGCGACCGATCCCCAACTGGCCGACGCCCTCTGGGACCTGGCCTGGTCGGGGCGGCTCACCAACGACACCCTGGCCCCGCTGCGCTCACTGCTCGGCTCCGGCCGTACGGCGGGCTCCACGGCCCACCGCGCCCGCCGCCCGGTGCCCCGGGGGCGGTACGGCACTCTGACGGCCGCCGCCAGACCCGCCTCCCGTACGGGCCCGCCGACCGTGAGCGGGCGATGGTCGCTCCTTCCCGACCAGGAACCCGACCCGACGCACCGCGCCCACGCGCTGGCCCGCACCCTCCTCGACCGTCACGGCGTGGTGACCCGCGGTGCGGTCGCGGCCGAGGGCGTGGCGGGCGGCTTCTCCGCCACGTACCGCGTGCTGTCGGCCTTCGAGGACAGCGGCCAGGCCCGCCGCGGCTATGTCGTGGAGGGCCTGGGCGCCGCCCAGTTCGCGATGGACGGTGCGGTGGACCGGCTACGGGCCGCGGCGACGGCCCGCGACCGCGCCGCCGGGCAGCCCGCGCCCCGCGCAGTCGTGCTCGCGGCGGCCGATCCCGCCAATGCCTACGGAGCCGCGCTGCCCTGGCCGGAGCCGCCGGACGGCGCGGGCCACAAACCGGGGCGCAAGGCCGGCTCCCTGGTCGTCCTGGTAGACGGCGAGCTGACCCTCTACCTGGAGCGCGGCGGAAAGACCCTGCTGGCCTGGACCACGGACCCGGCGGACCCCGCGCTGCCGGCCGCCGCGGGGGCGCTCGCGGACGCCGCCCGCGCGGGCACGCTCGGTACGGTCACGGTCGAGCGGGCCAACGGCATACCCGCGCTCACCTCACCGCTGGGCCGGACCCTGGAGTCGGCGGGCTTCCACGCCACCCCCAGGGGCCTGCGCCTGCGCGCCTGACCAGACACCCGGCCCCCGCAGGCACCGGGAACCACGCCCGGCCCGCACCGCACCCGCACGCCCGCAGCCACACCGAAGCGCATCATGGAAGACATGCCCGAAGGAGACACCGTCCTGCAGACCGCCCAGCGCCTCCACAGGGCTCTGGCCGGACAGCTGCTGACCCGCTCCGACCTGCGCGTCCCCCGCTACGCGACCGCCGATCTCACCGGCAGGACCGTCCTCGACGTCACACCGCGCGGAAAACACCTGCTCACCCGGATCGAGGGCGGGCTCACCCTCCACTCGCATCTGCGGATGGACGGCGCATGGCAGGTCTACGCCCCGGGCGAGCGCTGGCGCGGCGGTGCGGCACATCAGATACGGGCGATCCTCGGCACCGCCGGACAGACCGCCGTCGGGTACCGGCTGCCCGTCCTGGAACTCCTCCGTACCCACGACGAGGAACGGGTGGTCGGCCATCTGGGACCCGATCTGCTCGGCCCCGACTGGGACCCCGCCGTCGCGCTGCGGCGTCTTCTCGCCGACCCCGCCCGCCCCGTCGGAGAAGCCCTGCTCGACCAGCGCAATCTCGCCGGGGTGGGCAACATCTTCAAGTCCGAGACCTGCTTCCTCGTGCGCGCGACACCGTGGCTTCCGGTGGGGGAACTCCCCTCGCCCGAGCGCCTGGTGACGGCGGCCAAGAGACTGCTCGAAGCCAACCGGGAGCGCCCGGGCCACCGCAGGGAGCTGTCCGTGTACGGCCGCGCCCACCGGCCCTGCCCCCGCTGCGCCGCCCCGATCCGTACAGCCGACCAGGACGGACGTCCCGCCTACTGGTGCCCCCGCTGCCAGTCCGGCCCCACTCCCTGACGGCCCGCCGGTCCCTGTTGGCCCGCCGGCCCGGGCGCATCGGTGGCACACGCGCGCCGTGCGCCGCGCCTTACGCGCTCTCCGCCTGGAACATCCAGGCGTGCTTCTCAAGATCGGCCGTGACCTGGATCAGAATGTCCTGCGTCACCGGATCCGGCTTGTCCGTCACCCCGACGCGCTCACGCATCCGCGTGACCACCGCGCCGAGCGCGTCCACGAGGGTCCGCACCGCGTCCCCGTCCTTGATCCAGCCGTTGGGAACCGGGCCGATCGCGCTGGTCCCCGCCACCGTCGCGGCCCGCCCGTCCGGGGTCACACCGATCGCGGAGGCGCGCTCGGCGACCGTGTCCGAATGCTGCCGCGCCGTGGTCACGACTTCGTCGAGCTGGAGATGGACGGAGCGGAAGCGCGGCCCGACGATGTTCCAGTGCACCTGCTTCGCGACCAGCGAGAGGTCCACCAGATCCACGAGCGCGCCCTGCAGCGCCTCGCCGACCAGCTTCAGGTCCTCCTCGGGCAGGGAACTCTTCACGACAGACATACGGGCCCTCCAGTGTTCCGTCGATTCCACCGGCCCGACCGGCCTCACCAGCCCTGTCCGGCTCCGTGTCCACCATGACACAGGTGCGACAAAACGGTCATTCGAGCCAGAGATGTCCCCACATCACAGCCCCGGGCCGTCACCGAATCGGAGACCCTCCCCCGCAGGACCCGCAGGACACCCCGGACACACCGAAGCCCCGGCCTGTATCGCTACCGACCGGGGCCCGGTCACAGCCTCAAAGCCGCACCCTCAGGCGGCGACGACGTCCGCCACCTCCGCGGGTGCCTTGATCGTCACCCGCTCCGTCGGCACACCGGCCACCGACGTCACGGAGACGGAATTGAGCATGGGTCGTACTGCTGCGGGCACCGGCTCGCTCGCCGCCGCCGACGCGGCCAGCTCCGCCAACGACAGTTCGTCGCTCACTTCGCGCATGAGCTCGGACATCCGTACGTCCAGCGCGTCGCAGATCGCGGAGAGCAGCTCGGAGGAAGCCTCCTTCTGCCCCCGCTCAACCTCGGAAAGATAGCCGAGCGAGACTCGGGCGGACGAGGAGACTTCGCGCAGAGTACGGCCCTGGCGCTGGCGCTGCCGACGCAGCACGTCACCCAGCAGGCGACGGAGCAGAATCATCGGTGGCTCCCTCCTCGGACCGCGTAGCCGCATCCTTCACGCCCCACCGTACCGCCTCGCGCGGCGGCCGTGCGGGGAGCGATGTCGTGTTCACTCAGGGCTGTAAACATCAAATCCCCCCGTTCTCTTCCGTATCCTGTGCCCGCCCGTTCCCGGAGAGTTCGCCGAGGAGCAGTCCCAGTACGCTCCGTACACTCTCTTTACGGATGTCCGCCCGGTCGCCGTTCAACCGCAGCGCGGCCACTTTCCCCACACCTTCCGGTCCCGCGACCGCCACATACACCGTGCCGACCGGCTGCCCGTCCTGCGGGTCCGGGCCCGCCACCCCGGTGGTCGCGACGCCCCAGTCGGCGCCCAGGACCCGCCGTACCCCGGCCGCCATCTGGCGCGCGACCTCGGGGTCCACGGCGCCCCGCTCGTCGAGAAGGGCGGAGTCCACGCCCAGGACGTCCCGCTTGAGATCCGTCGCGTAGGCCGTCAGGGCCCCGCGGAAGGCCCGGGAGGCTCCGGGGACCCCGGTCAGCTCCGCGGCCACCAGACCGCCGGTCAGGGACTCCGCCACGGCCAGCGTCCCGCCGCCGGCGACCAGCAGCTCCAGAACCCGCGCGGCGCGGGCCGCGGTCCCGGTCACCGGACCACTCCCCGCCCCGGCCCCCGCTTCACTCACCGAGCGGACTCCGCCTCGGCGCGCTCCGCCGCCAGTCCCTGGCGGCGCAGTACGACCGCCTGCCGTACGTAGTCGAGCCCCGTGAGCACCGTCAGGAGCACCGCCACCGTCATCACCCAGAACCGCAGCGTGGCCAGCGGCCCGGTCAGCGCGAGGACGTACATCCCCACGGCCACCCCTTGGGCCAGCGTCTTCATCTTGCCGCCGCGGCTGGCCGGGATCACCCCGTGCCTGATCACCCAGAACCGCATCAGCGTGATGCCCAGCTCCCGGAAGAGGATGATGCCCGTCACCCACCAGGGCAGATCCCCCAGCGCGGAGAGACAGAGCAGCGCGGCGCCCATGATCGCCTTGTCCGCGATCGGGTCGGCGATCTTCCCGAAGTCGGTGACCAGGTTGTACGTACGGGCCAGGTGGCCGTCGAAGATGTCCGTGATCATCGCCACGGCGAAGGCGGCCCACGCCCACGCGCGCCAGACGGGGTCGTACCCGCCGTCCTGGAGCAGCAGATACACGAAAGCGGGCACGAGCACCAGCCGCACCATGGTGAGGATATTGGCGATGTTCCACAGACTGGCCTGATTGACCACCACCGCCGCCAGCTTGGCGCCGGGCGCCGGCTTCGCGCCGGTACCGCCCGCCGCGGACGCCGGGACTCCGGTCATCTGGCCGCCTCCTCACCCGGGATCCGGATGCCGTCCCCCGGAAGCTCGTAGCACTCGGCGACCAGGTCCACACCTTCGGTCCCGACCACCTTCGCCTCGACCATACGGCCGGGGCGCAGCCCCTCGCGCGAGGTGAAGATCACCTGGCCGTCCGTCTCCGGCGCCTGGTGGGCCGCGCGGCCGACGGCCGGCTCGTCGCCGTCGCCCGTCTCGTCGACCGACTCGACGAGCACCTGGAGGCTCTCGCCGAGCCGCTCCTCGGCCCGCTGGGCGGTCAGCTCCTCGGCCAGCCGGGAGAGGTGCGCCAGCCGCTCGGCGACGACGTCCTCGTCCAGTTTGTTCTCGTACGTGGCGGCCTCCGTGCCGTCCTCGTCCGAGTAGCCGAAGACGCCGATGGCATCGAGGCGCGCCCCGTTGAGGAAGCGTTCCAGCTCGGCGAAGTCGGCCTCGCTCTCCCCGGGGAAGCCGACGATGAAGTTGGAGCGCACCCCGGCCTGCGGCGCCTTGCCGCGGATGGTCTCCAGCAGTTCCAGGAAGCGGTCCGTGTCCCCGAAGCGGCGCATCGCGCGCAGCACACCGGGCGCGGAGTGCTGGAAGGACAGGTCGAAGTAGGGGGCGACCTTGGGCGTCGAGGTCAGGACGTCGATCAGGCCCGGCCGCATCTCGGCGGGCTGGAGGTAGCTGACCCGTACCCGCTCGATGCCGTCCACCGCCGCCAGCTCCGGCAGCAGGGTCTCCAGCAGCCGGATGTCGCCGAGGTCCTTGCCGTACGACGTGTTGTTCTCGGAGACGAGCATGACCTCCTTGACGCCCTGCTCGGCCAGCCAGCGCGTCTCGCCGAGCACGTCGGAGGGGCGGCGCGAGACGAAGGAGCCGCGGAACGAAGGGATGGCGCAGAAGGAGCAGCGGCGGTCGCAGCCGGAGGCGAGCTTGACGGAGGCGACGGGGCTGGTGTCGAGACGTCTGCGCAGGGGCGCCCGCGGCCCGGAGGCCGGTGCGACGCCCTCGGGCAGGTCCGCGGGGGCCGGCGCGATCTCCTCGCGGTCCTGTGCGTGACCGGGGAGCGCGACCCCGGCGCCCTGCCGCTCGACGGGGCTGAGCGGCAGCAGCTTCCGGCGGTCGCGGGGGGTGTGGGAGGCGTGGACGCCGCCGCTGAGGATGGTCTGGAGGCGGTCCGAGATGTCGGCGTAGTCGTCGAAGCCGAGGACTCCGTCCGCCTCGGGCAGGGCCTCGGCGAGTTCCTTGCCGTACCGCTCGGCCATACAGCCGACGGCGACGACGGCCTGGGTTCTGCCCTGATCCTTGAGATCGTTGGCTTCCAGCAGGGCGTCGACGGAGTCCTTCTTGGCGGCTTCGACGAATCCACAGGTGTTGACGACGGCGACATCCGCCCCTGAGGCGTCCTGGACGAGCTCCCAGCCATCCGCCGCCAAGCGGCCTGCGAGCTCCTCCGAGTCCACCTCGTTACGGGCGCAGCCAAGCGTGACAAGGGCGACGGTACGGCGTTCGGGCATGGGCCCAAGAGTACTTTGTCCCGGCCCCGCCCCTGCCGTGCAGGGTTGGTCAGCCGACCTCGGGGTCACCCTGCGTGTACGAGAGCCGCTCGACCTGGCCGGGCTCGAACTCGTCCGCGACCTTCTTGCCGTTCACGAAGAGCTCGATCGCCCCGGCGTTGCCGAGGATCAGGTCGATCTGCTCGTCGTCCTGGAAGGTCTTGGAATCACCCTTGAGAAGGATTCCGTCGAAAAGGAGTTTGCCGTTGTGCGCCTTGGCGGAGATCCAGCTCTTGTCGTCTATGGCCGACAGTTTCACCGTCACCTTGTCCCGGGGTGCGGCGGCGATGGCGCTTTCGGAGGGCTCCGGCTTGGTCTCGGTCTTCTTGGTGGGAGAAGGCTTGGTGCCGCTGTCGGGCGTCGAGCCCTCGGCGACCTCATTGGTCTTCGAGCCCTTCTCCGCACCGTTCAGCGCCGTGAAGCCGACGAAACCGACCACCGCGACGATCGCGGCGACCATGGCGGCGGTCCAGTTGGGGCGGCGGCGCTCCGGCCGGATCCGCTCCGCCTCGAACATCGGCGCCGCGGGTGTGGGCGCGGGGCGTCCGCCGCGCTCGGCGTCGAACTGCTCGATGAGGGGCTGGGGGTCGAGTCCGACCTCGCGCGCGAGCATCCGGATGTGGCCGCGGGCGTATACGTCGCCACCGCAGCGCGAGAAGTCGTCCTCCTCGATCGCGTGCACGATGGGGACGCGCACCCGGGTGGAGCCGCTCAGCTCCTCCACCGTACGGTGCGCGGCGATACGGGCCTGCTGGAGCGTCCGGCCGATCGAAGGCCGTTCGTCCTCAGGGGAGTTGCCGTCGGGAGCACCGGGATCGGGGACGCGGTCGTCGGGGGCGTTGGCGTCGGGGGAATTGCCGTCGGAAGAGTTGCCGATGGACACGGGGGCGCCTTTCGAGCGTGTAGCCACCTGCTGGACACTCAGTCTAGGGGTGGTACGAAAGGGTGGGGCAACCGGGCGGATGCACTTTGTACGCCATCAGAAGGGCCGGACGGCGCGCGAGAGGAACATCATGCCCTTCCCCTCCCCAACTTGACGTCTGCCCATGGGAAACGGTTGCCCTTCGACTTCCCCCGAAATCAGATTGAAATCACGGCGCACGCGGGCGCGTCCGGGTGACTCCCCGCCCATCCGGGCGAACCGATGGGGTCATCACACCGGAATCGGCCGGAATGAGACGTCACCCCGCCGGGCGGGCCGCTACGGCGCGGACTCCCCGCGGATGACGGCGAGCACCCCGTCCACTTCGTCCGCCTTGACCAGCACGTCGCGCGCCTTGGAGCCCTCGCTCGGTCCGACGATGTTCCGCGACTCCATCAGGTCCATGAGCCGGCCGGCCTTGGCGAAGCCGACGCGCAGCTTGCGCTGGAGCATCGAGGTCGAGCCGAACTGGGTGGAGACGACCAGTTCGACCGCCTGGCAGAGCAGGTCGAGATCGTCACCGATGTCCTCGTCGATGTCCTTCTTCTTCTGCGTGCCGACGACGACGTCGTCCCGGAAGACGGGGGTCATCTGGTCCTTGCAGTGCTGGACGACGGCCTGGATCTCCTCCTCGGTGACGAAGGCGCCCTGCATACGGGTCGGCTTGTTGGCCCCCATGGGGAGGAAGAGGCCGTCGCCCTTGCCGATCAGTTTCTCCGCGCCCGGCTGGTCGAGGATGACCCGGCTGTCCGCGAGGGAGGAGGTCGCGAAGGCGAGCCGCGACGGCACGTTCGCCTTGATCAGCCCGGTGACGACGTCGACCGAGGGCCGCTGGGTGGCGAGCACGAGGTGGATGCCGGCGGCGCGGGCGAGCTGGGTGATCCGGACGATGGCGTCCTCGACGTCACGCGGCGCGACCATCATCAGGTCGGCCAGCTCGTCCACGACGACCAGCAGGTACGGATACGGCGACAGCTCGCGCTCGCTGCCTTCGGGACTCGTGACCTTGCCCTCGCGCACGGCCTTGTTGAAGTCGTCGATGTGCCGGTAGCCGTAGGCGGCCAGGTCGTCGTAGCGCAGGTCCATCTCGCGCACGACCCACTGGAGCGCCTCGGCGGCCCGCTTGGGGTTGGTGATGATCGGGGTGATCAGGTGCGGAATGCCCTCGTACGCGGTCAGCTCGACCCGCTTGGGGTCGACGAGGACCATCCGGACGTCCTCCGGGGTCGCCCGCACCATCAACGAGGTGATCAGGCAGTTGATGCAGGACGACTTGCCCGAGCCGGTGGCGCCCGCGACGAGCAGGTGGGGCATCTTCGCGAGGTTGGCCATCTCGTAGCCGCCCTCGACGTCCTTGCCGAGGGCGACGAGCATCGGGTGGTCGTCCTCCGCCGCGGCGGCGAGCCGCAGTACGTCGCCGAGGTTGACCATCTCGCGGTCGGTGTTCGGGATCTCGATGCCGACGGCGGACTTGCCGGGGATCGGCGAGATGATCCGTACGTCGGGGCTGGCCACGGCGTACGCGATGTTCTTGGTGAGCGCGGTGATCCGCTCGACCTTCACTGCCGGGCCCAGTTCCACCTCGTACCGCGTGACCGTCGGGCCCCGGGTGAATCCGGTGACGGCGGCGTCGACCTTGAACTCCTGGAAGACGTTGCTGAGCGAGGCCACGACGGCATCGTTGGCGGCGCTGCGGGTCTTGCCCGGGCCGCCGCGCTCCAGCAGGTCGAGCGACGGCAGCGCGTAGGTGATGTCGCCGCGGAGCTGGAGCTGTTCGGCCCGCGGTGGCAGCGGCCGGTCCAGTTCGGGCGCTGGCTTGGTCAGATCGGCCACGGCCGCCACGCCCGGCGTCCGCCGCCCGGGCTCGCGCGCCGACGGCACGGACACGGGGCTCTCGGCCGCGGCGTCCGTGCGCTCCCCGGGGCGGGCCGGGGCCTGTTCGTCCGTACGCTCCCCGGCGCGCCCGCCGGCGCCGCGCTTACGGTCCACGGAGACGCCCTGCGTGAGGTCCGCGACGATCGGCGAGGGCGGCATCCCGTTGAGCACGGCGCCGTCCAGCGCGGCCGCCGCGGCGGCCGCCACGTCCACGGCGTCCATCTGGCGGTCCATCGCCGGCTGGGCGGAGGAGCGGCGCGGCCGGCGCCGCTTGGCGAGCGCGTCGGCCTCGGCCTGGTCGGGGTCGGGCGCCCCCGCCGCGCCCCGGCGCCCCGGGGAGCGCCGCCGCCCGCCGACGGGCAGGGCCTGGCGCCACTGGTCGTCGTACCGTTCGTCGTCGCCGGGGTACTCGTCGTACTCGTCGCCGAAGTGCTCCGCCTCGTAGGGCGGTTCGACGATGCCCAGTCTGACGCCGAGCAGCCGCAGCCGCTGCGGGATCGCGTTGACCGGGGTGGCGGTGACCACCAGCAGCCCGAAGACGGTGACCAGCAGGAGCAGCGGTACGGCCAGCACCTCGCCCGTGGTGAAGATCAGCGGGGTGGCGGCGCCCCAGCCGATGAGGCCGCCCGCGTCCTGCATCGCCTCCGTGCCGTCACTGCGCCCCGGGGAGCCGCAGGCGATGTGGACGAGTCCGAGGACCCCGATGACGAGGGCGGAGAGGCCGATGACGATCCGGCCGTTGGCCTCGGGCTTCTCGGGGTAGAGGATCAGCCGGACGGCGATGGCGCCGATCAGTATCGGTACGAGGAGATCGAGCCGGCCGAAGGCACCGGTGATCAGCATCTCGACCAGGTCACCGACCGGGCCGTGCAGGTTGGACCAGGTGCCCGCGGCGACGACCAGCGCCAGGCCGAGCAGGAGCAGGGCGATGCCGTCCTTGCGGTGCGCGGGGTCGAGTCCCTTCGCGCCGCGTCCTATGCCGCGGAACATCGCTCCGACGCCGTGCGCCGCGCCGAGCCAGACGGTGCGTACGACCCAGAGCACGCCCCCGGTGGGGTTGGGGGCGGGTTTCGGCGCCGGCTTGGCCGCCGCCTTCTTGGCGGGGGCCTTCTTGGCCGGTGCCTTCTTCGCGGGGGCGGTCTTCTTCGCCGCCGTCTTCTTGGCGGGCGCCGCTTTCGCGGCACCGGTCGTACGGCCGGCCCGCGGCTTCGCGGCGCCCGCCGTGCCCTGGGAACCATTGCCGGACGTACGTGAGGCCATGGTGGTGAGGTTACCGGTGTGAACGGCCGGGGACACGTGTGCCTACCGCTTCACCCGTTCGTGTCGCCCACAACTCCACAGGAAAATGACCCGGCTTCAGCGGTCGGAACGTTCCCCCGTCACAACCGGGACGTACCGACCGGAACCGCGCCTTCCGTACGGAACGGCGTTCTCGCGCGCCTCTGATGCCGTCAGTTCTGGGACGGGAGCGCGGCCGGTCCGTTCCCCGTGCCCGGCTCCAGCGCGTCGAGGGCGCGCCGCAATCCGGTGAGTTTGCGCTCCAGGTGCGCGGCGGTCGCCACGGCCGAGGCGTCGGCGGCATCGTCGTCGAGCTGCTTGGAGAGGGCCTCCGCCTGCTCCTCAACTGCCGCGAGGCGCGCGGAGAGTTCGGCCAGCAGCCCGGCCGGCTCCCGCGCCTCGCCCGCCCCGGCGAGCTGCAGCCTGAGCAGCTCGGCCTGCTCCTTGAGCTGACAGTTCTTCATGTACAGCTCGACGAAGACGGAGACCTTGGCGCGGAGCACCCAGGGGTCGAACGGCTTCGAGATGTAGTCCACCGCACCCGCCGCGTACCCGCGGAAGGTGTGGTGCGGGCCATGATTGATGGCCGTCAGAAAGATGATCGGGATGTCACGGGTCCGCTCGCGCCGCTTGATGTGGGCGGCGGTCTCGAATCCATCCATCCCCGGCATCTGGACATCCAGCAAAATGACCGCGAAGTCGTCCGTCAGCAGCGCCTTGAGCGCTTCCTCCCCTGACGATGCCCGCACCAGCGTCTGATCGAGCGCGGAGAGAATGGCCTCCAACGCCAGCAGATTCTCCGGCCGGTCATCGACCAGGAGGATCTTGGCCTTCTGCACCATGGCAGCCCGCCCTCCTCGCCCCGGCATGGGGCGCCCCCTGCTCACGGACCCGGAAGTTACGCCGGGCGCCGTTCCAGGGGACGACTCCCTTACGCCGTCCGTCCTTGTGCCGGTCATGGTAGCCGCACCCCACCCGTCGCCACACCCTGTCACCGTGATGTCACTGCGCTCGAAGCGGAAACGCGACGGGAGACCAGAAGGTTCCCCGAATACCAGCGGCTCACACGCCTCTGGGCACAGCCGGTCAGCGCACCGTACTGATTCACTCGCCCATCGTTCACTCCTCGCGCATCCACCGCTCCATCACGGACAGCAAGTGATCGGGATCGACCGGCTTGGTGACATAGTCGGAAGCACCGGAGTCGAGGGCCTTCTCCCGGTCGCCCTTCATGGCCTTCGCGGTAAGGGCGATGATGGGCAGCCCGGCGAACTGCGGCATCCTTCGGATCGCCGTCGTCGTCGCGTACCCGTCCATCTCCGGCATCATGATGTCCATCAGAACGACCGTCACGTCGTCGTGCTGTTCCAGCACCTCGATGCCCTCACGGCCGTTCTCCGCGTACAGCACCGACAGACCGTGCTGCTCCAGCACGCTCGTCAGCGCGAACACATTACGGATGTCGTCGTCGACGATGAGCACCTTCTCACCGGCGAAGGAGAAGACACGGCCCTCCACGGCGGCCTCCTGACGGCCCGTGGAGGCCGTGTCCGCCCCCCAGAACTCCGGCCGCCCCGACGGACCACCGGTCCCGCCGGACCCCGCCGACGCCCCTCCAGAGGCCCCTGACGCCCCACCCGCGGTCCCCCGGGGCTGCGCCGAACCCCGCTCCGGTCCGCCCGCGTTCTTGCGGGGGCGCCGGAACAGGGCGGCGGGACCCGGCCGCTCCGCCGGCGCCGGCGACTCCGGCACCGCCGGCCCCGGCGACTCCGCCGTTCCCGTCTTCGCCACGGGCGGCAGTTGCCGCATGCCCGCGGGCGTGAGCTGCGGATAGCCGTGCGGCGGCAGTTCACTCGGGTGGAGCGGCAGATACAGCGTGAAGGTCGAGCCACGGCCCGGCTCGCTCGCCGCGTGGATCTCACCGCCCAGCAGCCGCGCGATCTCCCGGCTGATGGAGAGCCCGAGCCCCGTACCGCCGTACTTCCGGCTGGTCGTACCGTCCGCCTGCTTGAACGCCTCGAAGATCACCCGCATCTTGCTCGACGCGATCCCGATCCCCGTGTCCGTCACCGAGAAGGCGATCAGGTCGCCGTCCGCCTCCCGCAGCGAACCCGCCTCCAGCAACTGCTCCCTGATGGCGTCCGGCACGTCGGAGCCCGCAGGCCTGATCACCAGCTCCACCGCCCCGCCGTCGGTGAACTTGACCGCGTTCGACAGCAGGTTGCGCAGCACCTGCAGCAGCCGCTGCTCATCGGTGTGCAGCGTCGCGGGCAGCTCCGGCGACACCCGTACGGAGAAGTCGAGCCCCTTCTCCGCCGTCAGCGGCCGGAACGTCGCCTCCACATAGTCGACGAGCTGCACCAGAGCGATACGGGTCGGACTCACGTCCATCTTGCCCGCCTCGACCTTCGACAGGTCGAGGATGTCGTTGATCAGCTGGAGCAGGTCGGAGCCCGCCCCGTGGATCGTCTCCGCGAACTCCACCTGCTTCGGCGACAGGTTCGACTCCGCGTTGTCAGCGAGCAGCTTGGCGAGGATCAGCAGCGAGTTGAGCGGCGTACGCAGCTCGTGCGACATGTTCGCCAGGAACTCCGACTTGTAGCGCATGGAGACGGCGAGCTGCTCGGCCCGCTCCTCCAGCACCTGCCGCGCCTCCTCGATCTCGGTGTTCTTCACCTCGATGTCGCGGTTCTGCTGCGCCAGCAGCTCGGCCTTGTCCTCCAGCTCCGCGTTGGACTCCTGAAGGGCCTTCTGCCGGTTCTCCAGCTCCGCCGAACGCTCCCTGAGCTGCTCGGTCAGCTCCTGCGACTGCTTCAGCAGCACCTCGGTCTTCGAGTTGACGCTGATCGTGTTGACGCTTGTCGCGATCATCTCGGCGATCTGGTTGAGGAAGTCCCGCTGGATCTGTGTGAACGGCTGGAACGACGCCAGCTCGATCACCCCGAGCACCTTCCCCTCGAAGAGCACCGGCAACACGATCACATGCGCCGGAGACGCCTCCCCGAGCCCGGACGAGATCTTCAGATACCCCGGCGGCACATTGACCTGGATGGTCCGCTTCTCCTCCGCCGCCGTCCCGATCAGGGTCTCACCGGGACGGAACGCGGTGGGCATCGAGCCCGCCGAGTAGCCGTAACTGCCGCGCATGCACAGCTCGTACGAACCGTCGCGGCCCACATCCGTACCGACCTGCGGCACCGTCCCGGTCTGCATCGCCAGGAAGAACGCGCCGTGCTGCGCCGAGACGACCGGCGTCAGCTCGCTCATGATGAGCGACGCCACGTCGTCGAGATCGCGGCGCCCCTGCATCAGCCCGGAGATCCGGGCGAGGTTGCCCTTCAGCCAGTCCTGCTCCTCGTTGGCGAGGGTGGTGTCCCGCAGGTTGGCGATCATCGTATTGATGTTGTCCTGGAGGACCTGGATCTCACCGGCGGCGTCCACATCGATCTTGAGGTTCAGATCGCCCCGGGTCACCGCGGTGGCGACGGCGGCGATCGCCCGCACCTGACGGGTCAGATTGCCGGCCATCTCGTTCACCGACTCCGTCAGGTCCCGCCAGGTGCCGTCGACGTCCCGGACCCGCGCCTGACCGCCGAGCTGACCGTCCGTACCCACCTCACGGGCCACCCGGGTCACCTCCTGCGCGAAGGAGGAGAGCTGGTCGACCATGGTGTTGATGGTGTTCTTGAGCTCCTGGATCTCGCCGCGCGCGTCGATGTCGATCTTCTTGGTGAGATCGCCCTTCGCGATGGCGGTGGTGACCGTGGCGATCTGGCGCACCTGCCCCGTCAGGTTGGACGCCATCGAGTTCACCGACTCGGTGAGGTCCTTCCAGGTGCCGGAGACACCGGGAACCCGGGCCTGACCGCCCAGTTCGCCCTCGGTGCCCACCTCGCGCGCCACGCGCGTCACCTCGTCGGCGAAGGACGACAGCGTCGTCACCATCGTGTTGACGGTGTCGGCCAGTTCCGCGACCTCGCCGCGCGCCTCCACCGTCACCTTCTTGGTCAGATCACCATTGGCCACCGCCGACGAGACCCGCGAGATGTTCCGCACCTGACTGGTCAGGTTGTTGGCCATGGTGTTGACGTTGTCGCTGAGGTCCTTCCAGATCCCGGTGACGCCCCGGACCCTGGCCTGACCGCCGAGGATGCCCTCCGTACCCACCTCACGCGCGACACGCGTCACCTCGTCGGCGAAGTTCAGGAGCTGGTCGACCATCGTGTTGACCGTCGTCACCAGATCGAGGATCTCGCCCCGCGCGTCGACGGTGATCTTCTTCGACAGATCGCCCTTGGCGACCGCCGTGGTCACCTCCGCGATGTTGCGCACCTGGGAAGTGAGGTTGTTCGCCATGAAGTTGACGGACTGCGTGAGGTCCTTCCACGTACCGGACACACCCTGAACCTCGGCCTGACCGCCCAGGATGCCTTCCGTACCCACCTCGCGGGCGACCCGCGTCACCTGCTCGGCGAAGTTGGAGAGCTGGTCCACCATGGTGTTGAGGGTGTTCTTCAGCTCCAGGATCTCGCCGCGCGCGTCCACGTCGATCTTCTGCGACAGATCACCGCGCGCCACCGCCGTCGCGACACCCGCGATGTTGCGCACCTGCGCCGTCAGGTTCCCCGCCATGCCGTTCACGGAGTCCGTCAGATCCCGCCAGACCCCCGCCACGCCGGGCACCTGCGCCTGACCACCCAGCCGGCCGTCCGTACCCACCTCACGCGCGACCCTGGTCACCTGGTCGGCGAAGGCGGAGAGCTGGTCGACCATCGTGTTGATCGTGTTCTTCAGCTCCAGGATCTCGCCGCGCGCGTCCACGTCGATCTTCTGGGACAGATCACCGCGCGCCACCGCCGTGGTCACCTGGGCGATCTGCCGCACCTGATCGGTCAGATTGCCGGCCATGGAGTTGACGGAGTCGGTCAGCTCCTTCCACGTACCGCTGACACCGTCCACCCGAGCCTGGCCGCCCAGTCGGCCCTCCGTACCCACGTCGCGGGCCATCACCGTGACCTGGTCGGCGAACGAGGAGAGCTGCGCCACCATCGTGTTGACGGTGTTCTTGAGCTCCAGCATCTCGCCGGCCACGTCGACCGTGACCTTCTGGGTGAGATCGCCGTTGGCGACCGCCGTCGTCACCTGCGCGATGTCCCTCACCTGACCGGTGAGGTTACGGAACGCCGTGTTGACCGAGTCGGTCAGGTCCTTCCACGTCCCCGCCGCACCCGGCACCTCGGCCTGACCGCCCAGCCGGCCCTCGACGCCCACTTCCCGGGCGACCCGCGTCACCTCGGAGCCGAACGACTTCAACTGCCCCACCATCGTGTTGACGGTGTTCTTCAACTCCAGCATCTCGCCCGCGACATCCACGGTGACCTTCTGGGACAGATCGCCGTTGGCGACCGCAGTGGTCACCTGCGCGATGTCCCTCACCTGAGTGGTCAGGTTCCGGAAGACCGTGTTGACCGAGTCCGTCAGGTCCTTCCATGTCCCCGCCGCACCCGGCACCTGCGCCTGACCGCCCAGCAGCCCCTCGGCGCCGACCTCGCTCGCCACCCGGGTCACTTCGTCCGCGAAGGTACGGAGCGTCTCCGTCATCTGGTTGATCGTCTCGGCGAGCTGCGCCACCTCGCCGCGCGCGCTCACCGTGACCTTCTGCGACAGGTCACCACTGGCGACGGCCGTGGTCACCTCGGCGATACCGCGCACCTGGTTGGTCAGGTTCCCGGCCATGGTGTTCACCGAATCGGTGAGGTCCTTCCAGACCCCGGCCACCCCGGGCACGGTCGCCTGACCGCCCAGCTCACCCTCCGTACCGACCTCCCGGGCCACCCGCGTGACCTCGGAGGAGAACGACGACAGCTGGTCCACCATCGTGTTGACGGTGTTCTTGAGCTGCAGCATCTCGCCCGCCACATGCACCGTCACCTTGCGCGACAGATCGCCCTTGGCGACCGCCGTGGTCACCAGGGCGATGTCCCGCACCTGCGCGGTCAGCCGGTACGCCATGGTGTTGACGGAGTCCGTCAGGTCCTTCCAGGAGCCCGACATGCCCCGCACCTTGGCCTGGCCCCCGAGCTTCCCCTCGGTACCGACCTCCAGCGCTACCCGCGTCACCTCGTCGGTGAACGCCGACAGCTGGTCGACCAGACTGTTGACGGTACGGGCCACCTTCAGGAATTCACCCCTCAGTGGACGCTCCGCGCCCTCCACCGTCTGGGAGCGCAGATCCATGCGCTGCTCCAGGTCGCCCTCCGCGACCGCGGTGAGCACCCGGCCGACCTCGGAGACGGGCCGGGCCAGATCGTCCACCAGTGCGTTCGAGGCATCGATCGCGGCGGCCCAGGAGCCCTCGCAGGCGCCGGTCTCCAGCCGCTCCGTGAGTTTCCCCTCACGCCCGACCACGCGGCGTACGCGCGCCAACTCCCCGGTGAGATGGATGTTACGGTCGGCGACCTCGTTGAAGACTGCGGCGATCTCCGCCATCACGTCGTCCCCGGAGACCGTCAGGCGTTTGCGGAAGTTGCCGTCCCGCATCGACACCAAGGCCGTCAGCAGTCTGTTCAGCTCAGCCGCGTCCACCTCGACCGTCCCGTTGCTGCGGGCCCGTCCGCCTTTCGCGCGCGTACTCGTGCCACGCGCCGCCGTGCCAGACTCCACCGTGTCCCTCCCGCAGGGGTTGACCGTACTGCCCGAGCTGTCTCCGGAAGCCTGCCCAGTGTTTCACTGCGGCTCACTGCCACAACCAACCCTTGAGGCGTGACGGCACAAGCGTCAAATCGTTGAAGCCTACAAGGGCGGGAACGCCCTTGTAGCACACCCGCCCTCATGGTCATCGAAGTCTCACGAACACGTCACGGCGCCTGACGGCGCCCCACGACCACGAATTCCACCGTTCCACCGGACGAAGGCCTTTGCCTCCGGCTCCGTGCCCGCAGTGCGCGCGCGTGGCCGCCGGACCATAGCAGCTTCACCGAGTCGGGACTCCGTCACACGAGGCACCCGACGACCGTCTAGCCTGGCAGGCGAATCGAAGCGACAAGAAACGGGCACAGGACTCTGGGGAGAGACGAAACACCAATGGGGAGTGCTGTGATCACCGCGCGTGCGGCTGCCACCTTCGATCCGGTAGGGCGGTCCGTCGCGACCGCCCGTGCCTTTGTCCGCGACACGCTCCAGGGGTGGGGTTATTCGGATGTCGTGGACGACGCGGTCGTTCTCACCAGCGAGCTGGTCACCAACGCCGTCATCCACGCCGGCACGTCCGCCGACGTCCTCTGCCTCCGTACGGAAGAGGGCGTACGCGTCGAGGTCGCCGACCGCTATCCGGAGCGCGAGGTCCCCATCCAGGGCAGTACGCGCTCCTTCGCCAACGCGGAGCAGGAGAACGGCCGGGGACTGCTCCTCTGCGCCGCGCTCGCGTCACGCTGGGGAGTCGAGTACTCCCCCACGTTCAAACAGGTGTGGTTCCAGCTCGAACTGCCACAGCGCCCGGTGGGCACCCGCTCCGCGGGCCCCGTACTCCCCACCGACCTGCTGCCCGTGGCCGACGAGCGCGTACGGGTAGCCGTCATCCAGATCGACCGCGCGAGCGCCGTCGTCAACTGGAACGAGGACGCCGAGCACATTTTCGGTTACGCGGACGAACAGGTCATCGGGAAACCCCTCACCGACATCGCCGCCTGGCCCCACACACCGGGCATCGGAACCGGCATCGTCGAAGCACTCCAGCTCTCCCGCTGGGAGGGCAGTTACGGCATCCGGGCCGCGGACGGCCGCGTCATCCCCGTCTACGCCTCCCACCTCCGCGTCCGCGACACCCACGGCGAGCCGTCCACGGTCTGCCTCCTCGTACGCGATTACGAACGCGCCGTGATCCAGACCCCGCTGCGCACCCCGGCAGCCGAGGTGGGCACCGAGAGCCGCATCGTGGACCCCTTCGAGGTCTTCATCGGTTCCCCCGCCCCCGACGACCTCGACGGGCTTCTCCAGCGCACGGTGGAGCGCGCCCGCGACATGCTCGACGGCGACTCGGCCTTCCTCCTCCTCGCCACGGACGACGAGACGGAGCTGGAGGTACGCGCCTCCACCGGCCTCCCCTCCGCCCGCCAGCGCTTCGCCCGCGTCCCGGTGGAGGCCGGCGCGGGGCGCTTCGGCTCGGCGCGAATGCCCGCCGTCCACGAGGACCTCGCCGCCGTCCCCGGCGCCGTTCCGCTCCTCAACGGCACAGGGATGCGCTCCGTCGTCACGGTCCCGCTCAAGGTCGAGGGCCGGCTCACGGGCTCCCTGGGCGTCGCCGCGGAAGGCTCCGGGCGCTACACCAACGAGGAGGCCCTGCGTCTGCAGTTCGCCGCGGACCGGATCGCCCTCGCCGTCGAATCGGCCCGCCTGGGCGAGCTGGAACGGCTGCGCCGCGGCTCCCTCTCCTTCCTCGTCGAGGCGTCGGACCTGCTGGCGGGCACCCTGGACCGGGACCAGACGCTGGCCCTGATGGCCCAGATGACCGTCCCCACGCTCGCCACCTGGTGCGCGGTCTACACGATCGCCGACCAGGCCTCCGACCCGTACCTCTCGTACGTGCTCCACGAGGACGAGGACCGCATCGACGGCCTCAAAGCACTCCTCTCCAAGATCTCCCCGCCGGACCCTGTGCCCACCCCGGGCGCCCGCATCTGGACCGCCCCGGCGGAGGCGGCCCACCAGGCGGCGCTGCGCACCTCGATGCGCGACGTCAGCAGAAGCAACCGGCCGCCCGCCCTCGGGATCGGCACCACCCTGGCGACCGCGGCGGCCGTGGGCGGCGAGACGGTCGTCCTGCCCCTGGTGGCCCGTAACCGTGTCATCGGCATGCTGACCCTGGGCAAGCCCTCGGGCGACCACTTCCGCCAGGAGATCCTGGAGCTGGCCGAGGACCTCTCACGCAGGGCGGCCCTCGCGCTCGACAACGCCCGCCTCTACTCGGAACGCACGGCCATCAGCCAGGCCCTCCAACGCAGCCTGCTGCCACCGGGGCTCCCGCAGGTCCCCGGCGTGGAGGTGGACGTCATCTACCGCGCGGCGGGCGAGGGCAACGAGGTCGGGGGCGACTTCTACGACCTGTTCCCGATCCGGGACGGTGCCTACGGCTTCGCCATCGGTGATGTCTGCGGTACGGGCCCGGAGGCCGCGGCCGTGACCGGCCTGGCCCGCCACGCTCTGCGGCTGCTCGCCCGCGAGGGCTTCGGCGGCCCCGCGGTCCTGGAACGCCTGAACGCGGCGATCCTCGACGAGGGCGCCCGAAGCCGCTTCCTGACCCTCCTCTACGGCGAGCTGTGGCCGCAGGAGGACGGCAGCGCGGTCCTGAAGGTGGTCTGCGCCGGGCACCCCCTGCCGCTGCGTCTGCGCCAGGACGGCACGGTCGAACCGGCAGCGGAACCACAGCCGTTGCTGGGCGTCATGGAGGACCTGGAGCTGTACGAACAGGTGATCACCCTGGACCCGGGCGACGTCCTCCTCTGCGTCACCGACGGCGTCACGGAACGCCGGGAGGGCACGCGCATGCTGGGCGACGACGGTCTCACCGACGTCCTCACGACCTGTACGGGCCTGACCGCCGGTGCGGTCGCCGCGCGCGTCCTGCGCGCCGTGGAACGCTTCGCCGCCGAGCCGGCCTCGGACGACATGGCCATCCTCGCGATGCGCGTCCCTGAGCCGCACACCACCTGAGCCGCACACCGGCTCAATGAGAAAGGCCCCCGCCGAGAGGCGGGGGCCTTTTCCTTTTACTTGAGCCCCAATACGGAATCGAACCGTAGACCTTCTCCTTACCATGGAGACGCTCTACCGACTGAGCTATTGGGGCGCAGCAACGAGGTAAAGCATACCCGATGATCAGAGGTGCGCAAGACCATCGAGAACACAGCCGGCGACGCCCGACAGGAACCGGGCAGCACCGCCGGAAAGAAACGGTGCCTGAACGGCTCCTGCATGACCCCTGAACGCAGAAATGCCCCGCACCATACGGTGCGGGGCATTCCCACAATAATTGTTCGGCGGCGTCCTACTCTCCC